>NZ_JAUOSW010000010.1:0-104430 GCF_030549005.1 Tenacibaculum soleae | reverse complement strand
ATCCTGATCCATCTAAGGTTAATGTAGTTGTTCCACATGTTAACTCTGCAGTTGCTCCTGCTTCTGCTGTTGGTGCTGTATTATCTAATGTCGTTGTTACTGATGCTGTATCTGTACATCCATTAGCCGCTGTTACTGTTACCGTAAACGTTCCTGCGGTACTTACTAATAATGTTGAAGCTGTTCCAACTACTGTTGATCCATCTGACCAAGAGTAACTTGTTCCACCACTTGCTGTTAACGTAGTACTTGGTGTTGCACAAGTTAATGCCAATCCATGATCATTAGTAATGCTTGCAGTTGGTGTTTTATTTACTGTTACTAATACATCAGACTCTTCAACACAACCTCCTGCTGACGTAATAGTGTATGTAATTGTTACAGTACCACTACTTATACCTGTTACAACACCTGATGCATCAACAGTAGCACGAGCGATATCTGAAGAGCTCCATACACCTCCTGCATCTCCATCAGAACTTAAATTTAATGTTTTTGTAGTACAAACAGAAGTTCCTCCAGATATTGTACCCGCATTAGGTGCAGGATTAACTACCGTACTAGCACCTACTCCTTGACCTTGATCATCATTTGCTCCATCAGCTGTTCCTGATGTGTTTACTAAATCAGGTACCCCATTTGAGTTAACACCTCCGTTTACTGCTATATCTATTCTTCCTTGATGGATTCCTGAAGCTAGCAAGTGTGATAACTCAACATCTTCATCTCCCTCAATAGCATCATAACACCCATCACCATCAGAATCTACATCTAGATAATCTGGAGTATTATCGTTATCTGTATCACATTTTACTTTTGCAAAAAATGAATACGCAATAAAATCAGCACCTAAATCTTCACTTACTATTTTTATACTTGAAACTAAAGTTGTTCCTCGTCCTTTTATTGTTATATCCTGATTATCAGCTGTTCCATTTAATGATATTACACCACTAGTATCGTTATAGCTTAAATCACCTCTAGTTTTAAGAAATAACCCATCAGCAGAACCTCCATTTATTGTAATAGTGTATTTTGCTGTAGCTGGTAATGAAAAACTTGTAGGATCAACATCGTTTATCCATAGTGCAATTTCACTTACTGGCACTGCAGGAGAAAATGTTAATTCGAAATCAACATCGCCAGTATTAGCTATACGCTGCCCAGCTCCATTTTGATTAATGCTATAATTTATTTGCCCATCATTAAAAAAACCTGCATTCGTTTGAGAAACACTTCCTGGTAAGGTCGCTGTTACAGTTGATGTTGTTCCTGCCCAAGCTCCTGAATTATTTTGTGACAAATACCCTACACAACTTTCATCAATATCTAAAATACCATCATTATCATCATCTAAATCACAGGTATCGTCTAACCCGTCTCCGTCAGTATCTACTCCTGAAGCAAAAGGACAGTTACATGATGCTACTGCTGGATTTTGAAAATCACCTGTAGCATTTGAAGCTGCCGCTGTATTAGGCACTCCATCTCCATCTACATCGTTTGATGGAAATTGGTAATTTGTTGTTTGATTTGTTGTTGTACCTGCTTCTATTGCATCAGAACAACCATCGCCATCAGAATCTAAATCTAATTGATTTGGAATACCGTCACCATCGATATCATTACTAATAGATGGCCCACTTCCACAAAAGTCTATTAACCCACCTATTATAGCTTCTGCTTCTTCACAATTTCCTGAATTTAAGTTATCTGGCCATATTGAACAAGTAGCTTGTGTTGCATTATCACCACAAAAGGCTGCAGTTCCTGGATTTAATTTATTAGAGCTACCTGTAGTTCCTGTAGTACTTAAAGCTATCCAATTGATACCTCCGCCTACTGTGTTTGATAATGTTATTGATGGCGCTCCACCTGTGTTGTTAGAAGTAGCTTGTGCTCTTGTAATTAAATATGCTGCTCCGTTTGAATTATCTCCTACTTTATGAAGTGCATCTGGCTCTCCAACAGAAAGCGTACCACAAACTTCAATTACAGCTGCTGAATCCATAAACACATCTACAGTTGTAGTGTTAGACCCAAAAGTACCTGCTTCATTTATCAATAAAGATCCTTTTGCTATAAAATAAGCACCTTTACCCATATGTACTTCTGATGTTGCTGAACCAGATGCTGCGTTTTGACCAATAGTCATTGAACCCGTTACAATAGCTCCTCCTGTATCTGAAACAAAAAGCTTACCGTTAGCATTTAAATTAACTGTTGTTAATTCTGCTCCTGGAAGTATATACAACTCCCCACCTGCGTTTATAGTTAAAGAACTTAAACCCATATCTAAATCACTAGATATCGTGTATTTTTCACCGCTATTAATTACTGTTATTGCAGCATTTAATTCGGTTGTACCTGATGAAGGCGCCATAGACTCTGGTGTTATACACCCTTTTTCGTCAGTATCTAAAACTCCATCATTATCATCGTCTAAATCATCTCTATCTGCAACTCCATCACCATCTGTATCTACTAATACTGTTACAGTAACAGTTGCAGTATCACAATTTGTAGATGGCTTACATACTGTATATACTAAATCGTATACACCAGCTGCGGTACCTGGTACAACATTTACCTCACCAGTAGCGGTATTTAAAGTTACTCCTGGGTTTGCTGTACTTATTTGGTTTAACTCTACATCTGCAACATCAGGGTTTAAAGTACCCCCTACGGTATCGTTAGTTAACACATTTGCTACGGCAACACCACCTGTAGTAGCAACCACTTCACCGGCATCATTATCAGCTTCTATTATAGGCACCCCCCCAACACTTGATATAAAAACGCCTGAATCTAAAGTCGTATCAACAACATCTGCAATGGCAATTTTCATATGGTATACAATACCTGGTGTTAAATTTATATTTGCTGAAAACTTTTTGGTTATTCCATTAAACTGCACATACACTGGGTAAGGCCCTATATTATCATTACAAAGCGCAGGGCTAGTATTAGGATCTCCATCATCGTCTAAATAATGCCCATTATTTATATACCAAGCTGCTTGCCCTACATCTGCTGGCGAACTACCTCCGGAACACCCTATAAAACCTGCATTTACATTGTTAATGGACACTGGGTTTGTGGTACCTGGCACAAAGGCTAAGTTAAGAGCTGGTTGCTCTCCACCATCGTACACACCATTACTATTGGTATCTCCATCAGGTATGGTAGCATCTGCACCCGAAGGATCAGACACAAAAAAACCAAAAACATCATTATATACAGAACCTACATAATCTGGATACTCTTCTGAACCAAATTGGTATTCTAATAAAACCCCTGTATAATTAGGTAAGGCTTCAAAATCGAACTCAAAAACTACTACATCATTATTTGCATTCGCATCTATATTTACTAAATCTAAATCATTATAAGCACTGAATCCAGGACCAAAAGTTCCACTATTAGCATTATTAGTTCCAAAAACATTATTAACATCTGACGTTGTAAAAGCAATACCTTGATCAACCTCTAAACCTGCCCCAGCTAAACCGTTAGAAAAGGTAGCTATTTGATTAGAAGCAGTTGTTGCTTGACTTGGATTATTACCGCTTCGTGTAATAACAGGGTTAGTTATTATAACCCCTGAAGACTGCAACTCAGCAGCTATTGCAGCTGCCGTTGGGTTTGCATTAAAAGTAGCTTGCGCGTTTACTAAAAACGAAGTAAACAACAATAAAATTAAACTTATTGTTACTTTATTACAAAACTGTATTTTTTTTGAATAGTAGTTATTTTCCATAAAATTCACTATAATTATTTACTATAATTACTCTTTGTTTTTATTTTGAAGCATAAAAAAACCCCAAAAAAACGCATTCAGTCTTTTTTTTAAAGACAAATGTATTGTTTCGGGGGTTATTTTTATTAAACGTTGCAAATATAATTAACTTTTAAGTATGACACATATATTATTAGACACTTTTTCATTTAATTAGTCACAATAATTTTAAATAATAATTACTTATACAATAATGAAGTTAAATAAATAATAACTATTAAAACTAACAACTATTCAACTAATATAAGCAATTAAAACAAAAACAACGACAATATGGTATTAAATAATTTTTAACTTCTTTAAAACCTCTTACTGTAAGTATTTATTGTTTTTTAATTTAAAAATACAATAATCCACATCATTTACCGTAGTTAACTTACTAAATGAAAACCTAATTGAAGTTTTATCAGCTTCTTGTTCACTTAAAAAAGCAACTAACACATGCGATCCTTTATTTGCTCCACTTTGACAAGCACTACCTCCGGAAACCGCAACCCCCTGTAAATCTAAATTAAAAAGCATCATTTTATCTTTTATATTAAAACGTACATTTAGTATCGTGTAACTACTTTTATCCAAATTACAAGACATCCCATTAAACTGCACGTTTTTAAAATGCTCCTCTAATTGCGTTATAAAGTACGATTTTATTTTCAAAATATATAATTTATCTTCCTCTAAATTATCATAAGCAATTTTTAAAGCTTTTTCCATCCCTAAAATTGCATGTACATTTTCAGTACTAGAACGCATTCCTTTTTCCTGCTCTCCTCCATGTAAAATCGGTCGCATACTAATACCTTTTTTAATATAAGCAAATCCAACTCCTTTTGGCCCATGAAACTTATGTGCGCTTGCTACTATAAAATCAATAGGTGTTTTTTGTAAATCTATTTGATAATGCCCTATCGCCTGCACAGTATCTGAATGAAAATAAGCGTCGTATTTTTTACATACATCAGCTACCTTATTAACAGAAAGCAGGTTTCCTATTTCATTATTTACATACATTAAACTTACCAGCGTTTTTTGAGTTGACTCTTGTAAGTGTTTTTCTAAATCGCTTAAAACTACCGACCCGTTTTTATCAACCTCAACATATTCAACCAATATATTATACTGCTTTTGCAAATACTGTACAGTACGTAAAACCGCATGATGCTCAATTTTAGAGGTAATTATTTTTTTTACTCCTAAGTTTAATACTGCGTTATATAAAATTAAATTATCTGCTTCGGTACCACCTGCTGTAAAAACAATTTCAGCAGCAGATACATTAAAATGCTTAGCTATATTTTTTCGCGCCGTTTCAACCGCTGCTTTTGCTTTTCTACCAAATTGATGAATGGATGACGGGTTTCCAAAATTAACTTGCATTGATTGCTGCATAACCTCAATCACCTCTGGTAACATAGGTGTTGTTGCTGCATTATCTAAATATACAGTTTTCATAATTTAGTTCTTAATTAGTTTGCATTTTGATATACATAAACCTCTGTGGCTCCTTGGCCATACTTTTGATAGGAAGCATCGTAATATTTTACTGGATAATTATTTAATAAATATAGCAATTCTGTTTTTAAAACTCCTTCACCTACTCCGTGAATTAACACTAATTTTGAAATACGTTTAGCAATACAATACTCTAATTTATGCTTTGCTGTTTGCAATTGCAATGATAACACATCATAATTATCCATTCCTTTAGTCGATTTTAATAATTTTTCAGCATGTAAATCCACCTCCATCACCACTTCGTTTTTTGCTTTTACAAATAATGATTTTTTAGTTTTTTTAACTTCATTCATTTTTGATTTTAACAACGAACTACTAACGCGCACTTGCCTACTTAACTCGTTTTGCTCAACTTTAATTTTTACCAACTCATGTGCAAAAAAAGAAAACTCCATTCCATCTTCATCTTTAACAAAAAATAGATTATTTTCTATTTTAGTTATCAACCCTTTAATATCAGCATCTAAAACTGATACTTTATTACCTATTTCTAAACACATCCTTAACCTTTACTTAATTAATTAAAAGAGTTTTACAGCGTATTTTTGCAGTAATTCTTTCTTACAAAAGAACTGTAAAAAAATGATAAACACTAAAAATATTGACACAAAAGCATTTTTTGAAGATGCAAGAAAAGAAATAATTATTAGCATTGAGCGTAAAAAACTACTAACCGATATCGCGCAATCAATTGTTAATGAATACGAAGATAGAGAAAAGATAAATTTAAATTTTATTTGCACGCACAACTCTCGAAGAAGTCAATTTGCACAAGTTTGGAGTTTTTATGCTATTGAATACTTTAACTTGAGAAATATTTTTGCGTATTCTGGCGGAACCGAAACCACCGCTTTTCATAGAAACACCGTAAAAAGCTTACAAAAAACGGGTTTTAACTTTAATATTGTTGATTTTTCACACCAAAACCCGCGCTATCTAATTACTTTTAAAGGCTCAAAAAAATCTATTTTAGGGTTTTCTAAAATTTACGACCACCCAAACAACAGTTATCCATACATAGCCATTACAACTTGTGATAATGCTGATGAAAATTGCCCTTTTATTCCTGATGCAATAACTAGGTTTCATTTACCATACGTAGATTCGAAAAATTTTGACAACACTGACTTAGTTTCTGAAAATTATTTAAATACAAGTAAAATAATTGCTTGTGAGGTGTTTTTTATTTTTGAGTTTATAAAAAAAGAAATAGATAACCTAACATCAGAGCTATTTTAGACAACAGTTACACTAATTTTAAATCATCTTTTTTTTATTTTACCTAAACCAACCTAAACTCGTTTAAAACTAAATACTATAAAAAAATCAATTAACTATATTATGATAAAAACTACACTACTGTACTTTTATCATAAGGTATACTTTTTAACACATGATTTATAGCATTAACACGAGCAATTGTTTTTCTATTTGCTTGTATTACTTTCCAAGGTGATATTTCAGTGTTTGTTTTACTAAACATTGCTTTTTTATATTCGGTATAATCATCCCACAACTCTTGTGCTTTTTCATCAACTGGTGTGATTTTCCACTGTTTTAAAGGGTTATTTTTTATATCAAGAAATCGCTTAGCCTGTTCTCTTTTATTAATTGACATGTATATTTTCACCAATCGAATACCAGACTCTAAAATCATTCTTTCAAAATCATTTACTTGATTCATAAACACCTTATACTCTTCTTGGGTACAAAATCCGTTTACCGGCTCTACTACAGCTCTATTATACCAACTACGATCAAAAAAAACCATTTCACCTGCTTTTGGAAACTGCTCAACATATCGCTGAAAATACCATTGGGTTTTTTCATCTTCATTAGGTTTTGGCAATGCAACAATTCGCATATGACGCGGATTTATACGTTCGGTTATTCTTCGTATCGCTCCACCTTTTCCTGCAGCATCTCGTCCTTCAAAAATAATGATTATACGTTCATTTTTATTGATAGCCCACTTTTGCAAGCGTATTAATTCTACTTGTAATTTTTTCAGTTTTCGTTCGTAATCTACATACCGAATAGCTCGCTCTAAATTAAAAGGTTTTGATAAAATTGCTTTTAATCCTTTGGTAGAATTTAATTTATCTACGTCTTTTTGTGTTAACTTACCCATATTAATCTAAATGTTTTGTTGAACGATAGTAACGCATTACTATATTGGGATCTGGATTTGTTATTACTTTTTCTTCCTTTCCTTCCTGATAATCAAATTGAGACAACACATGACGTATACACTCTACTCTTGCTTTTTTCTTATCATTTGTTTTAACCACAATCCAAGGACTATAAGCAGTGTGTGTTTTACTAAACATTTCGCTTTTATAATAAGTGTATTCACTCCACAGCTCTTGCCCTCTTTTATCAACAGGACTAAACTTCCATCTTTTTAAAGGATCATCATTACGAGCATTAAACCTACGCTCTTGTTCTTCTTTTGATATTGACAACCAAAATTTAATAATCGTTACGCCATCTTCATACAACATATGCTCAAACTCCGGCACTTGCACCAAAAATTTTTTATACTCATCTTTTGTACAAAAACCCATTACAGGCTCAACAACTGCCCTATTATACCAACTGCGGTCAAAAAACACTATTTCACCAGGGTTTGGCAACTCCTTAATATATCTTTGAAAATACCATTGCCCTCGTTCAACTACGGTTGGTTTATTTAAAGCGACTAATCGCATAGATCGTGGATTTAAATGTTCCATAAAGCGACGGATATTACCTCCTTTACCAGCAGCATCTCTTCCTTCAAATATGACTGCCACCCTTTTATTGTTCTTAGCAATCCATTGTTGCAGTTTTACCAACTCGATTTGTAATTTTTTCAATTCTTCTTCATAGGCCATCTTTTCTTTGACCTTTTCTATCGATACTCCTTTTTCATTTATCAAATGCAATAATTCATCATTTGACGATACATTTTCAAAGTCGTTAATTGTAAGTTTTATTTTATTCCCCATTTAAAACAGCATGTTGAATTTTTATTTATTTAACTATAGCTTTGCTAAAATAAGACGATATTAGCAGCTATGAAACAAAAAATATTTTTTTTATTTATCTTTATTACTATAAATATTTTTTCACAACACAAATACGCTAAAGAATTTAGTTTCCTTAATGATAATGACTTATATATTTCAACCAGTCAAGACCGATACTACACCAATGGAATGTTTTTATCTTACAGGTATTTAAGTAATAAGACATCAAAAAAAATTGAAAAAAAAATAATTGAATTACAACTTGGTCATCACATGTACACACCTTTTAAAGCAACTGTTAACCAACATATGGATCATGATCGCCCTTTTGCTGGCTATTTATTTGGCCGTTACGGAGTACATAATTTTTACAAAAACAACAGTATATTAAAAACATCTTTAGAAATTGGTATAATAGGCACTTCTGCAATGAGTAAAGAATTGCAAGACTTTATTCATGATATTTATGGCTACAAAAAAGCAATCGGATGGAAATATCAAATAGCCAATGCTTTTGGCGTAAATTTAAATATTGATTATATAAAAAATTTAGGTGGCGATAATTATTTCGACATCAACTGGGTTAATAACCTAAAAACTGGAACAGTTTATACTGATTTTTCATCAGGATTATACGGACGAGTAGGCTTAAAACCTTTGCAAAAAATAATTAATTCCATCGCATTTAACGGTAATCTAAACAACAACAACACAAACTACAATAACAAAAGCGAAGCATTTATATATATAAAACCAATGGTACATTATGTTGTTTATGACGCAACTATTGAAGGCAGTTTTTTAAATACCAACAGCCCTATTACCTACAATATCGAACCATTTAAATTTACAACCGAAATAGGAATACGCTTTACCGCAAATCGATTTAACTTTGGATATATAGTAAACTACCACACTAAAAAACTTAAAAGCCTACGTGTACCTAAAAAAAATTTTTATGGCACAATACTAGTAAACTACCAATTTAACTAACTATTTTTTCTTATTAAAAAAATAATTTTTAAAATCATCAAATTAAGATATATTTGTAACTCTAATAAATAGAAACTATACTAAATGAAATTTATCGTATCTAGCTCTCAGTTATTAAAACAACTACAAGTTTTAGGAGGGGTTATAAACAGCAATAACACATTACCTATTTTAGACAACTTTTTGTTCGAACTAGCTAACAATGAACTTCAAATATCATCTTCTGATCTTGAAACAACTATGACTTCTGTTATAGAGGTAGAAAGTACTGACACAGGATCAATAGCTATTAATGCTCGTTTATTATTAGATACTTTAAAAACTTTTCCTGAACAACCACTTACTTTTAAAGTAGAAAGTGATAGTACTATCGAAATTATTTCTGAGCAAGGTAAATATGATATGGCATATTTTAGTGGAGAAGAGTTTCCGAAAGCTGTTGAATTACCATCACCAAGTAGTACTGAAATTCCGTCGCACATTTTAGCTACCGCTATTTCAAAAACAATTTTTGCTGCTGGTAATGATGATTTAAGACCAGTAATGAGTGGTGTATTTTTTCAATTCAACTCAAAAGAATTAACTTTTGTAGCTACTGATGCACATAAATTAGTAAAATATACACGTACTGATGTTACTGCCGATAAATCTGCCGAATTTATAATGCCTAAAAAGCCTTTAAATTTATTAAAAGGAATTTTAGGAGGCTCAGAAAACAACGTTACTATTGAATACAACGACACAAACGCCAAATTTACGTTTGACAATGTTGTTTTAGTATGTCGTTTAATTGACGGAAAATACCCGAATTACGAAGCAGTAATTCCTAAAGAAAATCCAAATAAATTAACCGTAGACAGAGCATCTTTTTTAAACTCTGTACGCCGTGTTTCTATTTTTTCTAGTAAAACAACACATCAAATACGTTTAAAAATGGCAGGAACAGAATTAAATATTTCTGCTGAAGATTTAGACTACTCAAACAAAGCCGACGAGCGATTACATTGTGATTATCAAGGTGATGATATGCAAATAGGCTTTAACTCACGTTTTTTAAGCGAAATGTTAAACAACTTAAGTGCCAATGATGTATTAATAGAAATGTCATTACCAAACAGGGCTGGAATTTTAACTCCAATTGATGGAACTGACGAAGGAGAACAAGTTACTATGTTAGTTATGCCAGTAATGTTAAACGGATAAAATATTTAAAACAAAACAATAAAAGCCACATACTTAAAAAAATGTGGCTTTTTACTTTACTATTTTAGAATAACATTAAATAATTATCTGAATATTTCTTAAATTTAATATTGTAATGTTATTGACACCGTATTAGGATTAGAGCTATACCAGTGTGCCCAATGCTTAGATTCTCCCTCTAAAGGTGTATAAATTTCTGGAGCCCATGGAAAACCAACAGCCCAACTATAAACGGCTTGTGCTTGACTACAATTACAATATTTGTGTCCAGATTTAGCTACATTAATTGATGATGGGTAACCAGGATAACCAGGCGTTACTTTTGATCTAAAAGCCATATTATACTCTAACCTATTATCTGTTTTTACTGTTTTCCACCAAGACCACCATAAAAACTTCTTTTTTTCTTGAACCAATGTATTTGCCCCAATAGCACTATAAAAACCCCAAAAACCATTAAATTGTCTAGCTCTCATTCTATGATTACTATCAAAATACTTATGTGCTGTGACTCCTCTTGCCATTGCTTTTTCTTTTACATTAACATCAATAAAAGTATTAGTATGTGCATAAACATTTAACTCTTTAGAGTAATCAATTCTTTTTCCTTTTTCAAGTTTAATTACCCCTGAATTATACTTTTCTAAAAACTCATTTATTGTATTACTAAAACCTTTCGTATACGTATACACAAAATCACCATCAATTCTAAAAATTTTTCCTTCGATGGCTATTTCTCCATTTTGATTTAATAAAAACAATAACATATTATCATCAGAACCAACTTTAGCTACCTCTTTTATATTTATCCCTAGGCTTTTTGCCTCACTTGATTCTAAATTATAAATCAATAACAAAGGATTATATCTACCAGAACTACTCATTTCTTTTGCTTCTTCTAATAGGTCAGAATCTGACTCTAGCCGATCATTAATAAAACTCTTAAGCTCTTTAACCGTTTCAAATTGCAGCATTTTAGATGCAATGTTTTTAGATGCAATGCTTCTTTGCGCCTCATTTTCAATAATCCCCTGTTCTTGTTCACTTTGACATGCCATAGTAATAATACCCAGCATCAATACTAAAAAATACTTTTTCATAATAACTTGTTTTAACTTTTACCTACTCTTACGCTTTTCGGTTTACGCGATATCATTTAATTAACTCTATATTTATTTAAGTATAGAAATTCTTTTAACTAGTATCACAAAGAATTAAAGCAAAATTAAAGCACAAGTATGATTATAACATGGTTTGAAAAACGCTTATTATGAGGGTTTAACAACCTAAAAATTAACATTCCTTACTAAATAGGAAACTTCATTAATTAAATTATGAGTTTTGTTAACATCTTTCGCTTTTAATAATCATAAATAATTGTAAATTTACCTCTTTCAAACTTTTATAAATCACTATGGGTAAAATAATAGCAATTGCAAATCAAAAAGGTGGCGTAGGTAAAACTACTAGCTCTGTAAACTTAGCTGCATCATTAGGCGTATTAGAAAAAAAAGTCTTATTAATTGATGCTGACCCACAAGCAAATGCTACTTCTGGTTTAGGTTTAGATGTTGAATCAATAGAATCTGGAACTTATCAAGTTTTAGAACATACTGTAAGCGCTAAAGACACTATTTTAAAAACCGATTCTCCTAATGTAGATTTAATTCCGGCACATATTGATCTTGTTGCTATTGAAATAGAATTGGTAGATAAACAGGAAAGAGAATATATGCTTAAAAAAGCATTAAAAGATATAAAAGACGATTACGATTATATTTTAATTGATTGTGCCCCGTCTTTAGGTTTAATTACATTAAACTCTTTAGTAGCTTCAGATTCTGTGATTATACCTATTCAGTGTGAATATTTTGCCTTAGAAGGATTAGGAAAACTTTTAAATACGATTAAAAGTGTTCAAAAAATTCATAATCCAGACTTAGACATTGAAGGTTTATTATTAACCATGTTTGATTCTCGTTTACGTCTTTCAAATCAAGTTGTAGAAGAAGTGAAAAAACACTTTAGCTCAATGGTATTTGACACCATAGTTCATCGAAATATTCGTTTAAGTGAAGCACCTAGTTATGGTGAAAGTATAATTTCATACGATGCAACCAGTAAAGGTGCCGTAAATTACTTAAATTTGGCAAACGAAATTTTAACAAAAAACGCATAATTACTGTACATGGCAAAAGCAACTAAAAAACGAGCTTTAGGAAGAGGTTTATCAGCCTTATTAACAGAAACTGCAGAAGTAAATTCAGCAGAAGATAAAAATGCTGATAAATTAGTAGGTAACATCATTGAAATTGAATTAAATTCAATAGAAATGAACCCTTATCAACCTAGAACCTATTTTGATGAAGAAGCTTTACGTGAATTAGCAAATTCTATCGAGCAGTTAGGAGTTATACAACCTATTACTGTAAGAAAATTACCAAATAATACATTTCAATTAGTTTCTGGTGAGCGTCGTTTTAGAGCTTCAAAACTAATAGGTAATAAAACAGTACCCGCCTATATACGTTTGGCAAATGATCAAGAAATGCTAGAAATGGCATTGGTTGAAAACATTCAACGTAAAAACCTTGATCCTATTGAGGTAGCACTTTCTTACCAACGTTTAATTGACGAAATTCAATTAACTCAAGAAGAATTAAGTGTTCGTGTGGGTAAAAAACGATCAACAGTAACCAATTATTTGCGTTTATTAAAATTAGACCCAATCATACAAACTGGTATGCGTGATGGTTTTATTTCTATGGGACATGGACGTGCTTTAATTAGTATTTTTAATACCGAAAATCAATTAACGGTTTACGAAAAAATAGTTAAAGATAAATTATCTGTTCGTCAAACAGAAGAATTAGTTAAAAGCTTAAAATCAGGAGCTGTAACTAAAACAACAAAGAAAAAAGCGTTACCTAGCTTTGTTTCTGACAGTGTAAAAGACATAAGTGATTATTTTGGAAACAAAGTAGATGTAAGTGTTAACAATCGTGGAAAAGGAAAAATTTCTATTCCTTTTACTTCTGAAGAAGATTTTAATCGCATTAAAAACTTATTAAAATAATTGAATTTTAAAGGTTTCATATTCGTTTTTTTAAGTCTTTTTTTGAGTAAAAATTTATTTTCTCAAAAAGATTCTACCGCAATTAGAGCAAAACAATTACAAATAGGCAGTAGCAAATACAACCCTTTATCACCGTCAAAAGCAGCTTTTTATTCTGCTATTTTTCCTGGTGGAGGTCAAATTTATAATAAAAAATACTGGAAAGCCCCAATCGTATGGGGAGCCATAGGAGCTAGCGCATACTTTTATTTTGATAACAACAATGAGTATAATCGTTACCGAACCGCTTTTAAATTACGAAAACAAGGTTTAAAAGATGAGTTTACTAGTGAAAATGGCACAGCTCTAATTTCAACAACCGGTCTTGAAAATGCACAAAAAGTATTTCGGAAAAACCGAGATTTGTCCTTATTAACAGGACTTTTACTATATGTACTTCAAATTGTAGAAGCTAGTGTAAATGCACACCTTTTACAATTTGACACTGACGATAGTCTTTCTATAAACCCTACAATAACTCCCGACCCTTTATTTATTGAAGCTCCAAAAGTTGGGTTAAACTTAAAATATACTTTTTAAAAATGAAAATTGCCTTACTTGGTTATGGAAGAATGGGTAAAGAAATTGAAAAAATTGCTTTACAAAGAGGTCATGAAATAGTCATAAAAACCTCAGGAAAAGAAGAGTACGATATTACAAAAGCTGATATCGCCATTGATTTTAGCATTCCTACATCTGCCTTTACAAATATTAGCAATTGTATCAATAATAACACACCTGTTATTTCAGGAACCACAGGATGGTTAGCTAGCTATAATACTATCGTTGATTTGTGTAACCAAAAAAAAGGTGCTTTTATTTATGCTTCAAACTTTAGTTTAGGAGTTAATGTTTTTTTTGAATTAAATAAACAATTAGCTAAAATGATGCATACTTTAAGTGATTATAATATTGCTATTGAAGAAATTCATCATACCCAAAAATTAGATGCTCCTAGCGGAACTGCAATTACTTTAGCAGAAGGTATTATTGATAACTCAGAAAAAGAAAATTGGGAATTAGATAAAAACACATCAGAAAAAAACATTCCAATTACAGCTATTAGAACGCCTGATGTTCCTGGTACACATACAGTAAGTTACCAATCTACAATTGATACTATTGATATTAAGCACACTGCTCATAATAGGCATGGGTTTGCTTTAGGAGCTGTGGTTGCAGCCGAATGGTTAGTTAATAAAACGGGGGTTTACACAATGAGAGATGTGTTAAATTTAGGTTAATTACGTAACTAATAGATAAAAAATACACTAATAATATAGAATTTATTCCTATCAATTAGGAAAACAAATATATACATTATGACATTTACTGAATGGTTTTTATGTTTCTTAATAATTCAAGTCATCCATTTTTTAGGAACTTGGAAATTATATGTTAAAGCAGGAAAAAAAGTATGGCAAGCTGCCATACCTATTTATAACGCCGTTATTTTAATGCAAATAATCAACCGTCCAAAATGGTGGGTTATTTTGTTATTTATACCTATAGTAAACCTATTAATGTTTCCTATTATTTGGATTGAGACTTGCCGTAGTTTTGGTTTTAATCAAAAAAAAGACACGCTTTTAGCTATTTTTACTTTAGGATTTTATATTTTTTATATCAATTATATTACCAACACTCCTTATATAGAAAATAGAAGTTTACAACCACGGTCTGCATTAGGAGAATGGGTAAGTTCTATTGCTTTTGCAATTATTGCTGCAACTCTAGTACACACTTATTTTATGCAGCCCTACACAATTCCTACTTCATCTTTAGAAAAAACATTATTAGTAGGTGATTATTTATTTGTTAGTAAGTTTCATTACGGTGCACGTGTACCAAGTACAGCAATAGCTGCACCAATGGCACATGATACAATTCCTGTTTTGGGAACAAAATCATTTATTTCTGATGATAAAAATAAAGACGGAATTTTAAACAAACTGTCTTTACCGTACATGCGTATTCCTGGTTTTCAAAAAATTAAACGCAACGATATTGTTGTATTTAGTTGGCCTGCTGATACTTTAGCTACAATGTATCATGACAATTCGGGAAAAGCAACCTACAAACCAATGGATAAAAGAACGAATTACGTAAAAAGAGCCACTGGTATTCCTGGGGACACTTTAGAAGTTCGTGAAGGTTATGTATATATAAACGGAAAAAAAACGATATTACCAGACAGAGCTAAACCACAATGGATGCATCTTGTTGATACTGATAATCAAAAATTTTCGCAAGGAGCAATTAATCGATATAATATTCGTGAAGGAAAATTATTAAATGACGGGCGTTATTACTTAAACCTTACCGATGAAGAAGCTGCTTTAATTGCTAAAAACCCTATTGTAAAAAGCATTGAAAAGCACTTAACTCCTAAAGGTAATTATGATGCTAGTGTTTTTCCTCACGATCCAAAATACGCTTGGTCATCAGATAATTTTGGTCCGATTTACATACCTAAAAAAGGGGTAACTATTGCCTTAAATGAAAATACGATTCCTTTTTACGAGCAAATCATCCGAAGATATGAAAACAATGATTTAACAATTTTTGGAAACGATATTTACATCAACGGAAAAAAGGCTAAAAACTATACTTTTAAACAAGATTATTACTGGATGATGGGTGATAATCGTCAAAACTCATTAGATGCCAGAAATTGGGGATATGTACCGTTTGATCATGTTGTGGGTAAACCTGTAATGATTTGGTTAAGCTGGGATCCAAACGCACCTAGTTTTGTTGCAAAATTACAATCTATTCGTTGGGATAGAATGTTTACAACTGTTGGTGGTAGCGGTAAACCTACTTCGTATTTATGGTTGGTAATGCTTTTAATCGCTGGTTATACTGTATATAGTTTTAAAAAAGGTAAAAAGAAAGCTTAATGTCACTTTTTATACCTACTTACTTTGCTCCTATTGCACAATACGCAGCAATTAACAAATCTGATTCGGTTGTTTTTGAAATTGATGATAATTATCAAAAACAAACTTACCGAAACAGGTGTTATATTTATGGAGCTAATGGAAAGTTAAGCCTAAATATACCTGTAAAACATTTAACTAAAGAAGGACGAAAAAAAACAAAAGACACTTTAGTTGACAATACTGTTAATTGGCAACAACAACATTTTAAATCATTACAATCTGCTTATCGATCGTCACCTTTCTTTGAATTTTTTGAAGATGATATTCAACAAATATTCACAAAAGATTACATCTATTTACAAGATGTAAATATTGATACACATTTATTTATAACAGATGCCTTACAAATAGATAATACATACGCTAAAACAACAAATTACGAAGTGTTACCTACTATTGTTGATTATAGAAATTTAGCTGTCGCTAAAAAAGGAATTGAAATTCAAACAGAACATTATATTCAAATGTTTGATGATAAGCACGGTTTTTTATCAAACTTATCTATTTTAGATTTACTTTTTATGGAAGGACCAAACGCTATTACTTTCTTGGAAAAAACCCAATTAAAAAACAGGTAAACAATACGCTTATAGAACATTAAAGTAAAAAAAATGTTTTTTTTTTTAAATAAAAAAATGTAAATTTGAGTGTAACACTCCAAAAAATTTGCTATGAGTTTTTTTAAAAAATTTGTTTATAATATTCATCGTGTTTCAGAAAACTCATTAACTGAATTTAGTAACCTTACAAAAAGGGTAAGCACAAAAAAAAACGAAATTATTGTTAATATTGGAGATATACCCGTTAACTTTTACGTTTTAAGAAAAGGAATTATTAGAGCTTATTTTATAGACAACAATGGTAAAGAGCATACTAGAACAATATATACACCTGTTGGTACCTCTGGTAACCTAAGAGCTTTAATAAAAAAAGAACGCTCTGATTTAATTTACGAATGCCTTACCGATTGTGAAATATTAGAGTGTAATTATGATTCTTTTTATTCTTTATCTAGAAAATATCACGATCTAGCAATTTTTCACTTTAAAGTTATGGAAGCTATTTACACAAGAGAAGAAGCAAAAATTTTAGAACTACTAATGTTAAATGCAACACAAAGGTATCAACAATTAAAAATAAAACTACCCAAAATTGATAATTTAATAAATCAATACCATATTGCTTCTTTTTTAAATATTACTCCTGTGCAGTTAAGTAGGATACGAAAAAAATACTTTCATATAAAACAATAAAAAACTAATACCTCATTTTTACAGTACTTTTTATTATTTTATAATAATATATTTTTTTCCTCAAAAAAACTATTACTATGGATTTCTTAAAAAAATTTATTATCAATTTTCACAAACTTTCAGATGACTCTTTTGATGAATTTAAAGCTATTGTAAAAAATAAAACTCTTTATAAAAACCATCAAATAGTTAAAATAAGACAAATTCCTATTAATTTTTATATTCTCAAGAAAGGAATTATAAGAGCATATATTATTGATGAAAAAGGGAAAGAACATACTAAAACCATATTTACACCTATCGTAACTTCAGGTAATTTAGGTGCATTGATAAAAAAAGAACCTTCTAATTTAATTTATGAATGCCTAACTGATTGTGAGGTTATAGAATGCAGCTATAAGGATTTTTATAATTTATCTATTAAACATCATGATATTTGTATTTTTCATTATAAAGTATTGCAATCAGTATATATACGAGAAGAAGCAAAAATATTAGAATTATCAATGTTAACTGCTACTCAACGATACGAACTATTAAAAGAAAAATTTCCTGGTATAGATAATTTAATCAATCAATATCATATAGCATCATACCTAAACATAACACCAGTTCAGTTAAGTAGAATTAGAAAAAGCCATCTACATTAAATATATTAACATATGTTAATGTTCACATTTAAAAAACCTTATATATTTGAAGTGTACTTAACAAGTTACATTACTAAAGGTTTAAGCCCCCACATAAATTTTTAGTGTAAAATCAAATTTACAAATAAAGTAAGTTTGATTTTTCGTGTTTTTGTTTTTTTTTATACTCATTTTCACTAAATTTACATTGCACTTTTTATAAAGATACAACTTGTTAATTACCTTTATTTTATGAATAATGATATAGAGAATTTTGTTTCTCAATTTATAAATTTATCAGAAAACACTTTTTCTATTTTTAAAGAACTATTAACCTATGAAGAACTAGCACCTCTTGATTTTTTTATTAAAATTAACGAGCAGCCTAAATATTTTTTTCTAATAAAAACTGGATTAATAAGATCCTACCTAGAAACCGAAGATGGTAAAGAGATTACCAGACATTTATTTACCCCTGGTAATTTAACCAGTAACTTATCTTCTATGGTAAAAAAAACACCTGCTGATTTTAATTACCAAGCCTTAACCAAAGTTACAGGTTATAAAGGTAATTTTTATAAATTTAAAGAACTTGCCTTAAAAAACCACGAATTAAGTCTTTTTTATGTAAAAGCATTAGAACAATCATACTTAAAAGCTGAAAAAATTATTTTAGACATTTCTACATATAATGCAACTGAAAGGTACTTAATGTTAAGAAAAAAAGTTCCAAATGTTGATAATTTAATTGCACAACGCTACATAGCCTCTTACCTAAATGTTTCACCAGTACAGTTAAGTAGAATTAAAAAAAGCTTACTTAATAAATAAACCATTTATTTATTTATTTTACGATATCCTTAAATTGTATTTATAGTAATATCAAAATTCTACTTAAATTTGATATCTATATATAACTAAATTTAAGTATGAATAAACCGAACTCAAAAATAACTTTTTCTAACGGCTTAACTATGAACAATCGTTTTATGTTAGCCCCTTTAACAAACAGACAAAGTCATGAAAGCGGCCAACTCTCTGACGATGAATTTAAATGGCTAACCATGCGCGCAAAAGGAGAATTTGGTATGGTTATGACATGTGCTTCTCACGTTCAAGAAATTGGAAAAGGTTTTAACGGTCAATTAGGGGTTTTTAGTGATGCTTTAAATAACGGTCATAAAAAATTAGCAAAAGCTATAAACTCAGAAGGAAGTTTAGCGGTAATTCAATTGCATCATGCAGGAATGCGAACTCCACATGAATTGATTGACAAAAAACCTGTTTGTCCTTCAAACAACGAAAAGACAAACGCTAGAGCACTTACACTACAAGAAGTGCATCAATTAAGAGATGACTTTATAACTGCTGCTGTCCGTGCCAAAAAATGTGGTTATGATGGTGCTGAAGTACACGGAGCTCACGGTTATATTTTAACACAGTTTTTAAGCGCTGAAATAAATTTTAGAACCGATGAATATGGTGGCTCACTTGAAAATAGAGCGCGTTTAATATTTGAAATTGTTAATGGAATTAGAGAAAGATGCGGAAGAGAGTTTCTTTTAGGTGTTCGCTTATCTCCTGAAAGATTCGGAATGAATATTGATGAAGTTAAATGGGTTTCTCAACAGCTAATTAATCAAGGAAATATTGATTTTTTAGATATCTCATTATGGGATTGCTTTAAAATGCCAAATGAAGAAAAACACCAAGATATGACGTTGTTAGAACATTTTAAAAGTTTAGACTTTAAAAATGTTAAATGGACTGTTGCCGGTAAAATTATTAACGCTATTGATGTTCAAAAAATACTAGATGCGGGTGTCGATTTTGTTTCGATAGGAACTTCTGGAATTTTACATCATAATTTTCCAAGACTGGTTATCGACAACCCTGAATTTGAACCTATTAACATTCCTGTTTCTGAAGAACATTTAAAAAAAGAAGGTTTAAGTGATACTTTTATTACCTATTTAAAAAGATGGCCAAACTTTATTAAAGAATAACAAATAAATCATCCTGCACTTATAGTTCAGGATTTAAAGCCGAATTTGAAACCAAAAAACTGAACAAAACTCATGAGAAAAAATATTATTATCATTTTATTCATTATATTTTTTGGATGTAAAACAGAAAATAAAAATAACACAGTTAACAATTATCAATTAATCGAAATTTACAAAAACAGTATAAATGACAGAAAAAACTACAATATAACTTGGAATGAAATTCTTAAACGAGACAGCATTAGGAGAAAAAAAGTAGATGTTATTTTAAACTCAAGTAAAATTAAAACTGGAAAAGATTATTTGAATGCTTCAAAGATTTTTAAATATGGAAATGACTCAATTAACCAATTAAAAACAATTACCTTAATTAAGAAAGCCATTCAATTAGATAGCACAATTAATAAATTACTTTTAGCTGAAACAACAGACAGATATTTATTAAGCCTAGGAAAACCTCAAATTTATGGAACTCAATTTTATAAAGAAGCTTACAACAAACCCTGGATTATTGCTAAAATTGATACCACTAAAATCTCAGACAAAGAAAGGATTAAATTAGGTGTAAAAACATTAGAACAATTAAGAGATGAAGTTAAACATATGAATAATGAAGATCATGATCATAAACACTAAAAAAGTAATAACAAACACTATTGATTGTAGTGTAATTAATATTATTTCTACTCATTAATATTAAATTATCTAATTTTTTAAATACTTAAAATCGCCAACAAACAATTCGTGTTACTTTGTTTCCTTGATGCATCGGTATTACTTTAAATTCTTTGGCTCCTAATTTTTTTGATGATTTTTCTAACGATTTTACATTGTCTTTATTTGACACCAAACTTGTAAACCATTTACTTACCTTAGGATATAATGAACTTTCATACAAATAGGTATGTAAAAACGCCTTTTCGCCACCAACATACCATAATTCATTTGAATTTCCTGCAAAGTTTCTAACAGTATTATTTCCTAAATTTCTAGATTTTCGTCGGTTTGCTCCTCTTGCTTCCTCTGCCGATTTATAAAATGGCGGATTACACATTGTTACTGTAAAAGCGTCATAATCCTCTAAAACATCTTTTAAAATATGCCTTTCATCAAACTGTTGTCGTAAGATAATTTTAGTACTTAAATTATTATCATCAATAATATCTTGCGCATAGTCTAATGAATCTAACGCAATATCAGTCGCAACAAAATCCCAATTATATACTACGCTTCCTAAAAGCGGATAAATACAACTTGCTCCGGTACCAATATCTAATACTTTTACATTTTTTTCAGCAGCTACTAAATCTGCTAAGTGGTGTATATAATCAACTCTACCCGGTATTGGCGGACATAAATTTTCATCAGAAAAATTCCAATCTTTTATATTATAGTGTGCTACTAATAACGCCTTATTAAATTCCTTTACAGCTATTGGATTAGAAAAATCGATTGTTTCTTTATCAAACTTTTCGATAACAAATTCACTTATTTTAGGATATTGCTCTTTTAAAAACTTAAAATTATATCCGTTTTTGTGTTTGTTATTTTTATGTAATTTACTTTCTTTGCTACTCATTAATTTATGTTTATGAACTCAAATTCAAACGAATACTATAAAAATAAAACCGCTCAATTTGTAAAAAAATGGGAAATAAAAAGGAGTAACAGACCTTTATATGCTTTTAAACAAGCGTTAACATTTTCACTTCCTTTTTCTTTTATATTTATCTTTTTTGAAGTTGGTTTTTCTGAAAAATTCTTTTATAAATTTCCGTTATTTTTCTTTATAAATATGGCAATCTATTTTCTTTTTGCTTATTTCATTTCTTATAAATTCAATGAAAATAGTTATCAAAAATATAAAAAACAGGGGTTTTAATCTTACATTTCTATTACCGTAAACTCTAGTTGTAATGGTTGTATACTTTCTTTTAAAACTTTAACTAAAGTAGCTCCATACTCTAAATAATATTCAGAAAAATTACGTTGACGTTCTTCTAAACTTTGATTTGGTAATAATTCATTTTGTAATATTACAATTCTTTCAACCAACTCATTTTGCTTTCGCTTTTCTGCTCGCAACCAACGTTTTTCAAGATTATCTAATCCTTTTAACTGCTTTTTTTCTTGAGCTTTTACAGCCCCTAAAAATGAAACATCTGTTTTTTTAGCTAATTCTTTTAAACCAACAAATTGCTGCTGTAAAAATTCTTTTTGACTTGTAAAATCAACTTTTTCATCAGAAGTTTCTAACACCTTATTTTTTAATAAACTGTTTTGGTTTTGAAAAGACTCTTCTAATGAAATATTTAATTTCTTTAATTTTTTTGCTTGCTTTTCTGAAATTATTTGCACCGAATTACGCAATAACAAAATAGGAAATGGGACTTTTACCCCATCAAAATAACTTTTTAATTGCATCCAGTAGGCTAATTCTCCTCCTCCACCAATGTAACATAAGTTTGGTAAAATAACTTCTTGATATAACGGGCGCATAATTACATTAGGCGAAAAACGTTCAGGAAAATCATGAACTTCTTTTTGTAATTCATCAAAACTCAAAGAAATATTGGTGTTGTTTACTTTATAAACTCCTTCTTCAAAAACAATACGTTCGCGAATTTTATCTGTTAAATAAAATAAATTAATTTCTCTAGGGTTTACTTGAATTTTATATTCTTTTCCTAAGTTATTAATCGTTTCGGTTACTTTTTTATGTGATATTTGTTCTTCTAGCTCGCGTTCTATAAACGGAATAAATTCTTGTTTTAAACTACGATTATCGGCATCAATAATTACCAATCCGTATTCGCCAAACAATTTATTTGCTATGTATCTTGTAGCATCTGCTAAATTAGTGTGCTTTATATACGCCTCTTCAAAAAGGTTGATAAGATATTGTGCATTTTTTGAAGTTCCTAAATGGCTTGAAAAAACAGTTAAAACGTCTTGTAAACCCTCTGTTGAAAATCGCCCTACTCCACCTGTTTGAGTAGAATTCCACTGTACTTTTTTCCCTTTAAAATTAAAATAATTTATCTCATCAAAATCATGATCTTCAGTTGCCATCCAATAAATTGGCACAAAATTTTGCTGTGGATAATTAACTCTTAACTCCTCACATAAATTAATGGTTGACATTATTTTATACAAAAAATACAACGGCCCTGTAAACAAATTTAATTGATGCCCTGTGGTTACCGTAAAAGTATTATCTAACAATAAATTATCAATATTTTGCTGTGTAGCTACTGTTGTTTTTACTGCTGAATACTGCTCTTTTAAAACGGTAACTAAAGCTGTTCTCGTTGTTTTTGAAAACGTTTTGCTTTCTATTTGATTTTTGAAATTATCTAAAGCAGGAAAGTTATTGTAAAAGGGTTTTATTTTTTCTGATTGCTCTAAATAATCAATCATTGTTTTAGAGAAAAAACCGGTTTTTTTAAAGGGAATATGTGTTACTTTCATCTACTTATTTATTCTTTGAAACAGTGTGTAAATATAAGGTCTTTTTCCGCCATACGGATTTACAAACGTGTAATTAAACGCTTCAATTAATTTAAATTCATCTCCTAAACGTTCTTGCAGCATTATGGCATTGTACTTTTGTAATTCTAAACCACAACATTTTTCTGCGCCATCTAAAGCAAAAACTGCTATAATTACGAGTCCATTTTTAGCCACAACTTGCTTTAATAAATTAAAATAAGCAATCTTTTCTTCTTCCTTTAAAAAGAAATGTAACACTGCTCTATCGTTCCATAAATCAATATTACTTAGCTTGTTTAATTTTTTTGGATGCATTAAATCATCTGCAATAAAAGTAACTTTTGATGCTTGTTCGCCTAAACGATTTTTTAAAGTAGTTAATGCTTTTTCAGATAAATCGTTTGCTATTATGTTTGTATAATCATCTGCCAATAATTCATCAACTATAACCGATGAACCAACACCAATATTTAAAATCGATGCAGTCTTTTTTAATCCTGATTTAGAAATTAAAGACATTGTTTGTGCTGCCTTTTTTTCAAACCAACCTAACTTTTCGGTTGTATTTTTTGTGTATGCAGTATTCCAATGATTTAGATAATTAATTTCAGTTGGATTTTTACAATCACTTTCGTTTGTAGTCATAGTTCAAAAATAGTGAAATTTGATACGTTGTCGAAAACAAAACAACTTTCTAACAGATTTTTAACTACATTCTTTTTTTAACCATCATTTTAGCTATTTTTACAATTAACAAATCATCAACTTAAAATGAATTATGCAATTTAAAAATCCTGAAATTTTATACTTCTTAGGACTCTTAATTATTCCAATAATAGTTCATTTATTTCAACTACAACGATTTGTAAAAACTCCGTTTACCAATGTTGCTTTTTTAAAAAAAATAGCACTCCAAACCCGTAAAAGTTCGCGCATAAAAAAATGGTTAATCTTAGCTACACGTATGCTATTATTTACCGCTTTAATTATTGCTTTTGCACAACCTTATTTTGGAAATCGTAAAATTAATGAGCAACAACATTTTTTTATATACTTAGATAATTCTTTAAGCACAAATGCGCAAGGTGATAAAGGAAATTTATTACAAGTAAGCGCTCAAGAAATTATAGAAAATATTTCAAAAAAAGCTACTTATTCATTGTTAACAAACAATAATTTTTACAAGAAAAAAGCTGCTGTTGAGTTAAAAGATATTTTACTTCAAATAAAAAATACTGCTAAAAAGAAAAGCTTAAAAAGTGTTTCGTTAAAAATTTCGAGCGCCTATAACAACAATTCCCTTTTTAAAAACATCATTATTTCTGATTTTCAAAATATAAAAAAAGAAGAACTTGAAGGTTTTACTAAAAACACTTCGTTTGTAAAACTAAGTCCACAATTAAAGGATAATTTGGCTATTGATAGTGTTTTTGTAAATGATACTGATAACACTAATTTTAATGTTGTTATTTTTGTTAAAAACCAAGGAAAAGCAAAAACCAATGTTCCGATTGCTATTTACAATAAAGATAAACTTATCAATAAACAATTGTTTTCAATTAAAGAAAACAGCACACAAAAAGTTGCTTTTTCGATTCTAAAATCATCCGTGTTTTTAGGGAAAATAACATTAAGTTATAGCGATACTTATAACTTTGATAATTCTTTTTACTTTTCAATAAACCCTAATTTAAAAACTACTGTTTTAAACATTGGTAAACCTGCCGATTTTATTAGTAAAATTTATACTGAAAAAGAGTTTACGTTAACCAACACTACACTTCAAAATTTAGATTATAATTTAATAAGTAAACAAAATTTAATCGTTTTAAATGAGATTGACAACTTACCAAAAAACCTTAGCGATTATTTAACTGAATTTTCAAAAAAAGGCGGAACCATTCTTATTATACCGGCAAAAAACATTGCAATTTCTTCTTATAATAATTTGTTTAATCAACTTAAAATTGGTCAATTATTATCACAAAAAAATGATAGTTTAAAAATTACAACTATAAATTATAAGCATCCACTTTTAAAAAATGTTTTCGAAAAAAAAACAACTAATTTTCAATACCCTTTTGTAAAAACATCCTATGTAACTTCATTAAAAAATGCAAGTACTATTATGTCTTTTGATAACAAAAAAGCTTTTATTAAGCAAATAAACACTATAAATTCTTCTATTTACTGGGTTGCTTCTCCTTTGAATAAACAAAATAGTAATTTTACAAATTCCCCTTTAATTGTACCTATTTTTTATAATATAGGTAAACAAAGTTCACAGCGCTCTGAATTGTATTATTTAGTTGATAAAGAAACAAACATTACTATTAATAAACAATTAGATAAAAATGAAGTTGTAGTCGTTTCAAATACTAAAAACTCGTTTATACCATTACAACAAACACTTCAAAACAGTATAAAAATCTCTTTAAAAGAACAACCACTAACCGCTGGTTTTTATCAGATAAAACAACAAGAAACCGTTTTAAAAAACATCGCTTTTAATTATCCTAAAGAAGAAAGTTCACTTTACTTTTTAAATATTTCAGACACAAAGTCGAGTTTATTTTCTAATTCAATAGAAACTACCTTAAAAAAAAGTAATGATGAAAATAAAATTCAATGGCTTTGGAAATGGTTTTTAGCCTTAGCCATTGTATCTTTGCTTATAGAAATTTTGATTTTAAAATTCTTTAAACCATGACAACGTTGCTAAAATCGGCTACCATTATTGATGCCTCTAGCCCATACCACAAACAAACTAAAGATATTTTAATTACAGATGGAATAATTACCAAAATAGATGATTCTATTACTGTAAAAAACAACGATCAGGTTGTTAAACTTGACAACCTTCATGTTTCTACAGGTTGGTTTGATACTAGCGTTTCATTTGGTGAACCTGGGTATGAAGAGCGCGAAACTATTAAAAATGGTTTAACTGTTGCTGCAAAAAGTGGTTTTACCGATGTTGCTGTAAATCCAAACACAAATCCTGTTATTGATAATAAATCGGCAGTTGAGTTTTTAATTAATAAAGCAAATAATTTTGCCACAAACCTATACCCTATTGCAAATTTAACACAGCAAAATAAAGGTATAGAAATGGCCGAATTGTACGATATGCAACAAAGTGGCGCAATTGCTTTTGGTGATTATAAAAGACCCGTTACAAACGACAATTTATTAAAAATAGCTTTATTGTATGCTCAAAATTTTAATGGATTAGTATTAAGCTTTCCTAAAAACAATTTAATTGCTGGTGAAGGTGTTGCTAACGAAGGTAAAAACAGTACGCTTTTAGGTTTAAAAGGGATGCCTGCTTTGGCTGAAGAGCTTCAGATTTCTCGTGATTTGTTTTTATTAGAATATACTGGTGGTAAACTTCACATTCCGACAATTTCAACAAAAAAATCGGTTGCTTTAATTAAAGAAGCAAAAAAGAAAGGATTAGATGTTAGTTGTAGTGTTGCTATTCATAATTTATTTTTAACAGATGATGAATTACATGGTTTTGATGGTAACAAAAAGGTAAATCCGCCATTAAGAACTCAAAATGATACAAATGCTTTAATAGAAGGATTAAAAGACGGAACAATTGATATAATTACTTCTGATCATAATCCAATTGATATTGAGCATAAAAAAGTAGAATTTTCAACCGCTAAAGATGGTACTATTGGATTAGAAAGTGCTTTTGGAGTTTTAAATTCAATTTTAGATATCGAAACTATAATTAAGTGTTTATCTAACAATCCAAAAGAACGTTTTGATGTTAAAAAAACAACCATTAAAGAAAACGAAAAAGCAATTTTATCGATTTTCAATCCTGATGAGTTTTATACTTTTTCAAAAGAAAACATCTTATCTACTTCAAAAAACAGCCTCTTTTTAAATAAAGAACTAAAAGGAAGAGTATACGGTATTTATAATAACAATCAATTAGTTTTAAATTCATAAAATGAGTTTACATTACATCGTAAGAGAACCTAAAGAAACAACTACAAATCCGCCTTTATTAATTTTACTACACGGATACGGAAGTAACGAGCAAGATTTATTTTCATTTGCTGAAGAACTACCAGACGATTTGCTTATTGTAAGCGCTCAGGCACCTCATAGTATGAGCTTTGGAGCTTATGCTTGGTATGCTATTAATTTTGATGCCGTTAATGGTAAGTTTTCTGATTTAATACAAGCAAAAGAATCTGTAGATAAAATTGCTGTATTTATTGATGAAATTAAAGCAAAATACAACACCAACCCTGATAAAACATTTTTATTAGGTTTTAGTCAAGGAGCAATTTTAAGTTATGCCTTGAGTTTTAATTATCCTAACAAGGTACAACACGTTGTTGCTTTAAGCGGTTATATTAATGAAGAGTTGCTACCTAAAGAAATACCTAATACTATTACTACTGATTATTATATTTCGCATGGTACGGTTGATCAGGTATTACCTATAGAATGGGCTAGAAAAGCGCCTATTTTATTAAAAGAAACTGGACTTAAAAATGAATACTCTGAATATCCTGTGGGGCATGGAGTTGCTCCGCAAAACTTTTACAGTTTTAAAAATTGGATTGAAAAACGCTTAAAATAAAACAACAAAATATATGGATATTTTTACACACGAAAATGCTTACAAATGGTTTGTGCCTATTTGTGCTTTAGCAATTTTACTTGAAATTTATTTCAGCTATAAAAGAAAAGCTAAAAATTACAATTTTAAAGATGTTTCAACTAATGTCTATTTTGCTATTTGTAATGTTTTTTTAGATGCTTTAATGTACGGAATTTCTTTTATTGTCATGGACTTTTTTTATGAGTATAAAATAATTACTTGGGAAAACACTGGCGTACTATATTGGTTTATTGCTTTTATTGGACAAGATTTTTTATATTACATACACCATTATGTTGATCATCATTCTCGTTTTTTCTGGGCAGTCCATGTAACGCATCACAACTCACAATTTTATAATATTACAACAGGTTTTAGATCGCCAGTACTACAACCTTTTTACCGTTTTGTGTTCTTAATACCACTTATTTTAATTGGGATTGAGCCACTACATATTATGTTTGCTTATGCAATGAATCAAAATTACGGAACTTTATGTCATACTAATTTTATCAAAAAAAACAACAAAAAAGGAATTGCTGGTTTTTTATTAAATGTATGGGAATATATTTTTGTTACTCCTTCTCACCACAGAGTTCATCATGCTTCAAACACTAAATATTTAGATAAAAACATGGGAATGTTCTTAATTATTTGGGACAGAATGTTTGGAACTTTTCAGGCTGAAGAAACTGAAATGGAATATGAAAAATTAAAATTCGGTTTAACTAAAGATTTAGAAGATAAAGGGCCTGTTAATGTGATTTTTCATGAATGGAAAGAGATTTTTAGAGACTTTTTTGACAGAAAAAAGCACTTGCCTTTAGGTACCCGATTAAAATATGTTTTTATGCCTCCTGGATGGAGCCATGACGGAAGTTCACTAACAAGTAAAGAGCTTCAAAAAGAATTTGCTACAAAACAATAATAATAAAAAACCGAGCTTTAAGCTCGGTTTTTTTTTTAATTCAAACAAAAAAACAACAAACTACTACAAACTAACGATTTGTAACTTCACTATTTTATATATATATTGTCTTTATTTATTTTATGAAAAAAATTCTTACAGTTTCACTTCTTTTATTTTTGAATAATGCTTTTTGTCAAATAAAAAAAGACACCGTTTTTGTTAATGTCTTTGGTCAAGAACATGGATTATTACAGTTAAATATTAAAGGATTAACACAAGACAAACAAGGCTATATTTGGTCAGGAACAGAAGACGGGCTTCATCGATTTAATGCATATGAATTTGATAATTTTGTTCACAACCCTAAAGATTCTTTAAGTATAAAAGATGATCATATTAGAGATTTAAATGCTGTAAATGACACTCTATTTATAGCCACTAACACAAATGGCATTGTAGGGTATGAGTTTTCAACTAATCATTTTTTTGATATTTATAATTCGACAAAAAATAAAGAGAATCAATTTGGGTATCGAGTAGTTAAAATATCTAATGAGAAAATGATTTTTTCTACAAAAAATCATATCATTTTATATAATCAGAAAAACAAAAAATCAAATTATATACGCCTTCCAAAATCTCAAAAAGAAAATATTGCGTTAGATTTCTTTAAAACAAATAATAGCAATATTTTAATAGCTACCAGTAATTCTGGAATTTTAAACCTAAACTTGAAATCATTAAGATTAACATCTTTATATAGTGATATTAGTAATACCACGGCCGTTTATAAAAATAAAGACGAAATAATTATAGGAACTCCTTTGGGTTTAAAAATATTAGATAACAATAAAAATTTAGAAAAAACAATTATAAAATCTTTTGTTCAATTTTTTTATAAGATAGAAGAAATATTATATGTAGCCACAAAAAAAGGAGTTTATAAATATAATTTATCTAGTAAAAAATTTACTCGCATTATTTTTAAAAGTAGTAATAAAATAATACACCCCGTAAATATCATTAAAATAATAAGTGACAAAGAAGGTAATATTTGGTTTGGAAGTGAAGGTGAGGGATTATTTCATTACAGTAAATATCAAAAAAAATTTAAAACCACCAAGATAAAGCTAAAAGAGTTTCCTAATATTGAAAAGATAAGTTCTTATAATTTTTTAAAAAACAAAGATTCTTTATTATGGATTGCTAGTGGACAAGGTATTATTAAATACAACAATAAATCAAATAAATTTAAATTATACAACGAAGCTAAAGGTACTTTAATATATACTATTAAAGAAGATTATTATAAAAATATATGGGCAGGAGGTTTTGGTTCAGGGTTGTTAAAATACAATTACAAAAAAGACACTTTTAAACAGTTTTTACCTAATAATAATTATGGAATTACAGATAACGAGGTCATCGAAATCATTCCAATAAATAAAAATACTTTATGGATAGCTACCTGGACCGCTGGTATTTTTGAATTTGATATTAATGCTGAAAAATTTAAACCTGTTCTTATTAATGGTAAGCAATTAAATAGAGCTCGTATATCACTAGTTGATTCTAAAAAAAACATATGGCTAGGGTCAGATGAAGGGCTATATAAAGTATCTAAAAACAAAACCAAACTTTATAGTTTTGAGCTTCCTGTGACTAGAAAAATATCAAATAATCGAATTTTTGCAATAAAAGAAGATAGTAAAGGTAACTATTGGGTAGGTACTGCTTCTGGTTTAACAAAGATAGATAATGATGAAAAAACCACTCTTTATTACAAGCAGCAAGGCCTACCAAATGATTTTATTTATAGTATTAATATAGATAAAAAAGATAATATTTGGGTAAGTACCAATTATGGTATTTCTGTTTTAGATGTTACTAAAAACACCTTTAAAAATTATACCGATAAAGATGGTTTACAAAATATTGAGTTTAACGGTAAAGCAGGATATCAAGACCAAAAGGGTAATTTTTATTTTGGTGGCATCAACGGTATTAATATTTTTAACCCAGCAACAATAAACGAAAATCCAAACCAACCAAGGGTTTACATCAAATCTGTTGATTTATTTAACAAGCCTCTTAATAAAAATGAGTCTTTTAAAAACAAATTAGAGTTTAAAAGCTCTGAAAATGTATTAACCTTTAACTACACGGCGTTAAATTATCTTAACCCTGAAAAAGTTTTATATCAATATAAAATGAAAGGTTTTGATAATGATTGGAGACCAGTAACAAAAGACAGAGCAACAACTTACACGAACTTAAATCCTGGTGAATATACCTTTAAGGTTAAAGCTACAAATGATGTTGGTATTTGGAACAAAGAACCAATAGCATTAAAAATTAAAATAACACCACCTTGGTACGCTCAATTATGGTTTAAAATATTAAGTATTTTAAGTATATTTTTTTCGATTATCTTATTTTACTTTTATAAAATAAATAGGTTAAAAAATGATAAAATTAAACTTGAAAAAATTGTTTATGAAAGAACTCATGAGTTAATTGAAAAAAATAAAACCTTAAAAAATACGCACGCATTAACAAAAAAACAAAAAGAAAATATTTCTTTTTTAATGAAAGAAATGAATCATAGGGTAAGAAATAACCTACAAATTATCTCTAGTTTATTAAACATACAAGCTAACTCTATAAAAAATACAGAAACAAAAAACATTTTAACAGTAGCTAAAAATAGAATTTTATCAATAGCCCATATTCAAATGTTGTTAAATACAAACTCTGAAAATGTTGAATTAGGTAAATTTATTGTAGAAATATCTAACAAAATAATTCATACACTTTCTAACGAAAATAATCCTATATTTAAACAAATATATGATGTTGATATTATTAAAGATTACTCAAATAAAAACTTATCTTTAATTGGTTTAATACTTAATGAACTAATAACAAACACCCATAAATATGCTTTTAAAGAAAAAAACGATAGCAATATTTTAAGTATTTCTTGTAAAAAAAATGATGACCATATTGAAATTAAAATAGCCGATAATGGTGTGGGATGCTCTTTTACAAAAAATAAAAAATCATCTTTAGGCTTAGAACTTGTTGCTGAAATGACAGCACAGTTAAATGCTAAATTAATTACTGACAACAGTCAAGGTGTTAGTAATAAAATTTTAATACCTCTGTAATTTTATATACCTTTAAAAAAACTGTCTATGAAAAAAATTTTACTTGTAGAAGATGAATTTATTATAGCTAAAGATCTAAAAATTTTGCTCGAAAAAGGAGCTGAATACATTGTAAGTATTGCTAGAAACTATAATCAAGCGGTTGAGAAATTTCAAAAAGAAACTATTGACATTATTATCTGCGACATAAATTTAAATGACCATAAAGACGGTATTGACTTTATAAAAAATACTGTTCCTGTAAATAGTACTCCTGTAATATATTTAACTGCTTATAGCCAACCTAATATTATTGAAAGAGCAAAAAACACCACTCCTTTTTCTTATTTATTAAAACCTTTTAATGAAACCCAATTAAAGGTAACTATTGAGTTAGCTTTGCTAAATTATAAAAAAACAAAATTAAATATAAAAGAAGATATTGAAAACATCGAAAAAACAAACTCCCTAACCAAAAGAGAAAGGGAGGTTTTAATTGTTTTAGCTTCTGGAAAAACAAGTAAAGAAACAGGTTGTCTTTTAAACATTTCTAGCTTAACAGTTGAAAAACATAAAAAAAACATTAAAGAAAAACTAAACCTGCACACCATAGGCGAACTTGTTCATTTTACAATGTCAAGCAACTTATATGAAGTAAGTTAGTCGTAATTTTTACAACTACTTTAAAATTTGATTTGAATGTTCTTTTGTTTTTACTTTAGTAATTACATCTTCTATAATTCCGTTTTCATCAATAACAAAAGTCGTTCTATGAATACCATCATATTCACGTCCCATAAATTTTTTAGGCCCCCAAATACCGTAAGCATTAATCACTTCTTTAGTTTCATCTGCTAATAAAGGGAAAGGTAACTCATGTTTATTTATCCAATTTTGTTGACGCTTAGCAGAATCTGCACTTGCCCCTAAAATTTCATACCCTTTTGATAAAAAAGTTTGATAGTTATCTCTTAAATCACACGCTTCATTTGTACAGCCAGGGGTACTTGCTTTTGGATAAAAAAATAATACCAATTTTTTACCCTTATAATCTGAAAGTTTTACGCTATTTCCTTTCTCATCAACAGATTCAAAGTTTGGAGCCTTATCTCCTATTTTTAATGTTGTCATTTGTTTCAGTTTTTAAAGCTTAAAAGTACAATGTTTATAAAGTTCATTCAAATTTAATTTAAAAAATAATATCCCAAAGGGATTATTTTACCAACAACTTTATAACTTTACATTTTTTATAACGCTATTTTTATGACAAAAGCAGAAAAAGTACAATTTGTAATTGACACACTTCAAGAAAAATATCCTGAAATACCCGTTCCTTTAGATCATAAAGATCCGTATACATTACTTATTGCCGTTTTACTATCTGCACAATGTACAGATGTTCGTGTAAATAAAATTACACCACTTTTATTTGCTAAAGCGGATAATCCTTACGACATGGTAAAAATGACTATTGATGAGATTAAGGAAATTATTAGACCTTGCGGATTATCGCCAATGAAATCGAAAGGAATTTATGGCTTATCAAAAATATTAATAGAAAAGCATAATGGTCAAGTTCCTGAAAGTTTTGAATATTTAGAAGAATTACCTGCCGTTGGACACAAAACTGCCGGTGTAGTAATGAGTCAAGCCTTTGGTGTTCCTGCATTTCCTATTGATACTCATATACATCGGTTAATGTTTCGTTGGAATTTATCGAATGGTAAAAGCGTGAATCAAACCGAAAAAGATGCAAAACGACTATTTCCAAAAGAATTATGGAATGATTTACACTTACAAATAATTTGGTATGGTAGAGATTATTCTCCTGCTCGTGGTTGGAATTTAGATAACGATATTATTACTAAAACTATTGGTAGAAAAACAGTTATACAAGAATATTATAAAAACAATAAACTATAAAAAAAAGCCTCAACATTTGTTGAAGCTTTTTCCTCTCTTAATTCAAATTCAATTCAATGAGATAGTTTGATTTGGTTTTAACTACTTTTAACGATTTAGAAAAATTAATCAAAAATTGAACTGTTTCTTGTTTAGGTTTCATTTTAAAATCCGAAGATTTTTTCGAGTAAATTTGCATCATATATCCCCTTTATATATTTTGTTTTCAAGTATTTAACGATGCTATTTTATAATTATTGTTTAGTTTACTAAAATTATTTTATTTTTTTCAATTATTTTTCTCAAATTAATTAAAGCATATCGCATTCTTCCTAAAGCGGTATTTATACTAACGCCTGTGTTTTCTGATATCTCATTAAAACTCATATCATTATAAATACGCATTTTTAATACTTCTTTTTGCTCTTCAGGTAACTCTTCTACTAATTCTCTTACATCAGCTAATATTTGCTCTTTTATAATTTTATTTTCTGCATTTAAAGAACCATCTGTTAGTACCGAAAATATATCAAAATCTTCTGTGTTATTAAACGTAGGCATTCTGTTATTTTTTCTAAAAAAATCAATAATTAAGTTATGTGAAATCCGCATAACCCAAGGTAAAAATTTACCTTCTTCATTATAATTCCCTTTCTTTAACGTTCTTATTACTTTTATAAAAGTATCCTGAAAAATATCTTCTGTAGTGTCTCTATTTTGTACTTTACTATATATAAAACTGTACAATCTTTGTTGGTGGCGTTTAATCAATAATTCTATCGCCAACTCTCTTCCTCCAATATAGTCTTTAACTAGGGTGCTATCACTTACAACATCTTTATGCATATAATTACTTTTTAAGAGAATTAAAATTCTCTTTTGTTAAGGGGTTTATGTCTTTAAAAAGTAATTATTTAAGCTATAGGCTTTTATTTATTGATTAATAGTTAGTTACAAATATTCATTTTTTTTTTAACAAATACAAATATTCAATATATTTTATCTTAAATATTTTAAAAATTACTAATTTATATAGGTTTTTTACTAACAAAAATGGTATTTTTATCGCTTATTTTTCAACAAAATGAAAACAGATATATCTACCGTTAATCCTAAAGAAAACATAATTATAAAAGGTGCTAAACTGCACAATTTAAAAAATATTGACGTTGTTATTCCTCGAAATAAATTAGTGGTGATAACGGGGCTTTCGGGCTCTGGAAAATCATCATTAGCTTTTGATACTTTATATGCCGAAGGACAACGTCGTTATGTAGAAAGTTTAAGTTCTTATGCTCGTCAGTTTTTAGGAAAATTACATAAACCTAAGGTAGATTATATAAAAGGAATTGCTCCGGCAATTGCTATTGAGCAAAAAGTAAATTCAACAAATCCAAGATCAACGGTAGGTACCTCAACCGAAATCTACGATTATATAAAGCTATTATATGCCCGTATTGGTAAAACAATTTCGCCAATATCTGGTAATGAAGTAAAAAAACATACTGTATCTGATGTAATTAACTTTATTAAAACTTTTGAAGAACGCACCAAACTTTTACTACTTGCACCAATTACAATTAATGAAAATAGAGATTTAAAAACTGTTTTGCAAGTATTAACTCAGCAAGGATATGCGCGTATAAAATACAATGATACTGTTTTAAGAATTGATGAATTTCCTATTGAAGATTATAAAAACGAACCCTTATTTTTAGTGGTTGATAGAATTGTTTTAAAACATGAAGAAGATTTTTATAACCGTTTAGGAGACGCCATTCAAACTGCATTTTTTGAAGGTAAAGGAATTTGTTTTATTGAAAATTTAAACACTAAAACAACTACCGAATTTAGTAATAAGTTCGAATTAGATGGTATTACTTTTTTAGAACCAAACACGCATTTATTTAGCTTTAACAATCCGTATGGCGCCTGCCCTACGTGTGAGGGTTATGGAAGTGTAATTGGTATTGATGAAGATTTAGTGATTCCGAATACAGGATTATCAATCTTTGAAGATGCTATTTTCCCTTTTAAAACTGATGCCTACAAAATATATAAAGAAGAGTTAATTTTAAATGCTGAAGCTTTTGATATTCCAATTCATAAACCTTGGTTTGAATTATCAGAAAAGCAAAAAAATATTGTTTGGAACGGAACAAATAAGTTTGAGGGAATACATGATTTATTTAAAAAGTTAGAAGAAAAAAGTTATAAAATTCAAAACAGAGTAATGCTTTCTCGCTACCGCGGAAAAACAACCTGTACCGATTGTAACGGAAAACGATTACGAAAAGAAGCAAACTACGTACAGGTGCACAACAAAACCATCTCTGAACTGGTTACGCTTCCATTAGATGAATTATCTGCACTTTTCAACAACATAAAATTAAACAAGTACGAAGAAAACATTGGTAAACGATTACTTACCGAAATTAACAGTCGTTTATTATTTTTAACAAACGTTGGCTTAAATTATTTAACCTTAAATCGTACATCTAACACACTTTCTGGTGGTGAAAGTCAAAGAATAAATTTAGCAACTTCATTAGGTAGTTCGCTCGTAGGATCTATGTATATTTTAGATGAACCTAGTATTGGTTTGCATCCTAAAGATACTGAACGATTAATTGATGTACTTAAAGATTTACGCGATTTAGGTAACACAGTTATTGTGGTTGAACATGATGAAGATATTATGAAAGAAGCTGATTATATTATTGATATCGGGCCTGAAGCAGGAACTTATGGTGGACACGTAGTTGCCGAAGGTACTTTTGATGCTATTATGAAATCTGACTCGTTAACTGCCAAATATTTATCCGAAGAATTAAAAATTGATATTCCAACTTCTCGCAGAACATCAAAAAACACCATTAATATTATTGGTGCACGAGAAAACAACTTAAAAAATGTAGATGTTTCTTTTCCTTTAAATAACTTAACGGTAATTACAGGGGTTTCAGGTAGTGGAAAAAGTACATTGGTTAAGAAAATTTTATATCCTGCAATGCAGAAAAAGCTAAACGGATATGGAGATAAAGTTGGTCAATATACTGATATTACTGGTAGTTTTGACACTTTAAAACATATTGAATTTATTGATCAAAATCCAATTGGTCGCTCATCAAGATCAAACCCAGTTACCTATATAAAAGCTTATGATGATATTCGTAAATTATTATCTGAACAAAAATTATCAAAAATAAGAAACTATCAACCTAAACATTTTTCTTTTAATGTAGAAGGTGGTCGTTGCGAGGTTTGTAAGGGTGAAGGCGAAGTTACCATTGAAATGCAATTTATGGCAGATGTGCATTTACAATGTGATACTTGTAACGGAAAACGCTTTAAAAAAGAAGTATTAGAGGTTACTTTTGGAGGAAAATCTATCGATGATATTTTAAATTCAACTATTGATGATGCCGTTGCTTTTTTCGCAAAACATGAGCAAACAAAAATTGCAAAAAAACTAAAACCTTTACAAGATGTTGGTTTGGGTTATGTACAATTAGGACAATCATCATCAACCTTATCTGGTGGAGAAGCGCAACGTATTAAACTAGCCTCGTTTTTAATAAAAGGAAACACTAAGGATAAAGCTTTATTTATTTTTGATGAACCTACAACTGGATTGCATTTTCATGATATTAAAAAGCTATTAGCATCATTTAATGCCTTGATAGAAAAAGGACATTCTATTATTGTTATTGAACATAATATTGAGTTAATTAAATGTGCCGATTATATTATAGATCTTGGTTTAGAAGGTGGTAAAAATGGCGGGAATTTAATTTTTACTGGAACGCCTGAAGAGTTAATTAAAAATAAAGCGTCTTATACCGCTAAGTATTTACAAGAGAAAATAAATTAATATAAGTTCGGTATAAGAAAAGGTGTCAATTCGAGTGAAATTATGGAAAAATTTAATTATAGAAAACAACATTTTTGTTTTTTAAAATTATACTTCTCGATACAATTTTCTGTCAAAAATTACTCGAAGTGATAATTTAAAAATCAAATTTTTTATATCGAACGCATATTAAACCAATAAAAAAGCTGCCTGATTAATAACCAGAACAGCTTTTCATTAACAAAAACTAACAAAATAATTAACAATTACTGAAAATTTTTATCTCCAGAATTAACGTTATACACATAATTAAACGTGTAATATTGTGCGCCTGAATTAGCAGGATCTGCTGAATTTGAGCTATCCATATCTTTATAATAACTTATGATTTCCATTTTTGCATAATGACCATCATTTGTTTTTATAATTAAAACTTTTCCTGTTGCAGGATCTATACTATGATCTGATCTATCATAAGTATACCAAGTACTTTTGGGTAGTGCCAATGCATCTGCGGCATCTTGTTTAAACACTGCTGCTGACGGTACTTTTTTTATTTCAGAAAACTTACCTTCTACTATGGTTAAAGCGGCATTACCTGTTCTATTTGGTTCTTGAGTCTTACCTGTTGGCTCTCCTCCATTTACCAAAATAGTAGTTCCTCTAAAAGCAATATCCCAATTATCATTGGTTACAATTGTACCGCTCTTAAAACTAAACTTAACAAACTCTCCTGATTCAACTGCTGGATGTACTGAACGATCTGTTGTTTGTTTAGCATACAAATTAACTACTTGCTTCGCAGAAACTTCATCTGGTACTATATCGTTATTATCACTACATGATATAGCTACAAAACTTAACATTGCAACGATTAAAACTGATTTTAAAATTCTCATTTTTTATTGATTTATATATTAAAAATTAAATTGTATTCTACCATAATAAGTGCTTCCTATACGCAAAACACTATCGTTATTTTTAAACGTATTTTTATTCTCTACTCCATTTTCATTAAAAAGGTTATCAACTCCTAACTGAACATTCATCAAATTGAAAAATGTTTTTGATACCGCTATATTAACCTGTGCATTACTTACAACAAAATCATCATACTCATCAATAATTCCTTGACTGTTATTAGTATCAAACAAAGCATATTTACTTCGGTACACTGCTCTTATGTTTGCTGAAAAATCATGCTGATAATTTTCGTAAAATATTTTAAAGTTTGCCATGTGCTTTGATCGATTTGGCAACCCATAATAATTTGAAATTGTCATTTTTTCTGATGAAGATGATGGTGTTCTTCTGTAAAAAACCTTGCCCGACTTTATTAAATCTTCTTGCGATTTATCGCCTGTATCTAAAAATTGATAACCACCTAAAATGTTAAAATTTGAGGATAGTTTATAATTCGCTTCTAGCTCTACTCCTTGTGTGTATACTTTGTTTGTGTTTCTGTACGAAAATGTACGTGTTCCGGCGGGTAAACCTAATATTGAAGCATTTAATTGAGTATCATACGTATCAATCAAGTCTTTAATATCATTTCTAAATAAATTAATATTTAGTTTTAAGCTTGGTAATGGTTTTAATTCAAATCCGAAGTTATAACCAATAGAACTTTCTGGTTTTAATTCTTTATCAATTGATTGTATTTCTGGTAGATTACCATATAAATCATGTAACGATTGGGTTCCTAAAACTACGTATCCGCTTGCGGAATTTCTAAAATTAAAATATAGTTGCCTAAAATCAGGTGCTTTAAATCCGTAACCTACCGATGCTTTTGCAATGAGCCAATTATTAATTTTGTAGCTTGATGATATTTTGGGTGTAAATGCTGATTTGTATTGATTACTATTTTCAAATCGAGCACCTATAATTACATTTAAATTATGGGTTGGATTAAAATCAAACTGTCCAAATACATAAGGTGTATCGTATTTTTTAATACCATTGAACTCGGTTCTTTCTAAAGCGTCAAAATTAGCTCCTACTCCTGCAATTAAAGTTCCGTAATTAAACTTATTTGTCGATTTAATTTCTGGTCGTAGTAAAGTTTGTTTATACAATGTTTCATCATTATTAAATACACTTTCTGCCTTATATTTTGTGGTATAAAAATTATAATCTAACTGCCATTTGTCGGTTATTTTATGATTAATTGTGGTATTAACATTCCAATCGGTTTGTTTACTTTTATGCTGATTTTGTTGATAAAATCGATTTGTTATACTAACTTTTAGTTGATTAGAAAAATCGTAACTTAACTTTAAATGTCCAGTAAAATTTTGGTGTGCTTCTGTTGTTTTTGGAGTAGTTTCAGGTGATAAATCAAAACCATTACTGGAGTTTAAATTTATTCCCGAAACCAATCCAAAACCCTTCCTTTTCACATAAACGTTTGTATTAATATCTAACTCATTTGCAGCACCGCCTTTTGCATAATAACCAACGGTTCCTTTTAATTTTTCATTTTTAGGTTGTGTTGTAATTATATTTATTACGCCACCAATAGCTTCTGAACCGTATAAGGATGATGATGGTCCTTTAACTATTTCTATTTGTTTTATGTTATTAACTGTTAGTCTGTTTAAATCAATGTTTCCAGAAGTTCTTCCTACAACCGGAACACCATCAATTAAAATTAAAGTATAATCTGCCGAAACTCCTTGCAACTGTACCCCTTCTGAACCTCCAAAGTCAGAAACTAAAGCGATTCCTGTTTGCTCTAACAAAATATCTTTTAAACGTATTGCTCCCGATTTTATAATCTGCTCTTTAGATATTAATGTAACAGGCATTGGTATTGATGATAACTGACGTGCAGTTCTTGTTGCTGTAACAATTACCTCATCTAACTCATTTATTTCTAAACCCTCATCATTTTGCACTGTTTTTTCTTGCGAAAAAGCAGCTAAACTTATAAAAGTAAAAAAACCTATTATTTTTCTATTTAGAAACATTCTTAATAATTTTCTGCAAATATATCTTTTATTTTAAATCAATCTAAATAAAATTTATATTTTTGTCAAAAAAATAATTCAACTAAAAATAAATCATAAAATGAAAAAAGTATTATTAGGAAGCATGCTATTATTAACTGCTTTAACAATAAATGCTCAAAGTAAAAAAACAAAAGACAAAGCAGCTATAAAAAAAATGTGCGGTTGTTTTGAAGTTACTTTCAATTTTGCTGAAACTTTTAACAACAGTAAAGATTCTTTATATAAACCATCAAAAACAAAAATTGCTAAGGGTTTAGAATGGGCACAATTAATTGAAGATGGTAAAAACAACATTTCAATTCAGCATTTATTACAAGTTGGTAATCCTGCAAAACCACATATTGTAAAACATTGGCGACAAGATTGGGCATATCAAAATCAAGATTTTTACATGTTTAATGGTGATAATAATTGGCTTTATCAAAAGAAAACAAAAGCTGATGTAAAAAAACAATGGACACAAAAAGTATATCAAGTTGATGACAGTCCGCGTTACGAAGGTTCAGGATCTTGGGTACATGTAGACGGAAAAAGTTATTGGGAAAATACTACAGACGCGCCTTTACCACGTAGAGAATACACAAAGCGTAGCGACTATAATGTAACCGAAAGAGGAAACCGCCATGAAATTACAAACTACGGATGGGTACACGATCAAGACAACAAAAAAATTATTAGAAAACCAGGTAAAAAAGATATTGTACTAGCTAACGAAAAAGGATACAACACCTACGTTAAAGTTGCTGATAGCAAGTGTAAAGCTGCTCAAAATTGGTGGTTAAAAAACACCAACAAATGGCAATTGGTTAGAAATAAATGGGATGAAGTTTATGGAAGAAACAAAAACCTTTCATTAGAAAAAAAAGTACAAAACAAACCGTTGTACAAGCATTTATTTTCTGATAAAATAACCAAAGAAGAAACTATCAACGAAACAATTGAATCTTTCGTTAAAAAATAATTTTTAAATAACCTCTCAAATAAAAAAAATGAGAATTTTTACAATAGTATTATTAATATGTAGCTGTATTCAAACAGCATTTAGCCAAGCAACCTTAAAAGGAATTGTAAAATCAGAAAACAACAATATAATACCTTATGCTAATGTTTATATAAAAGGGACAACAGCAGGTACTGAAACAAAAGAAGATGGAACTTTTGTTTTAAAAAACATCCCATTTTCAAATTATACAATAACCGCAAGTGCTGTAGGTTTTACCTCTTTATCAAAAAAAATAACTGTAAAAAAAGATGTAAATAATATAGTTTTTATTTTAAAATCTGACACTCAGTTAGAAGAAGTTGAACTTTTTGGAGCACGTAATAAAAGAGCTGAAAAACTAGAAACGCTTACAAGATTACCGTTAGCACCTAATGAACAATTACAAAGTATTTCTGTTTTATCGCATAAACTTATTGATCAACAAAATGCATTAAGTCTTAGTGATGTTACTAAAAACGTAGCTGGTGTATACACCTTTGCTACCTATGGTAACACTAAAGAAAGTATGTCGTTAAGAGGTTATAGAGGTATTCCAATACTAAAAAACGGAGTTCGTATTAATTCTGATTTTAGAGGAACCGGTGTTATTACTGATATGGCTGGTGTAGATAACATACAAGTTTTAAAAGGAATATCAGCCATTAGTCAAGGTTTAGGCGGCGATTTAGGTTCTGCAGGTGGTGTAATTAACGTAGTTACAAAAACCCCTAAATTTTATGAAGGCGGTGAAGTTAGTTTAAGAGCTGGTAGCTACGGTAAACTACGCCCTACTTTTGATTTTTATGGTCCTTTAGATAAGAAAAAAACAGTAGCTTTTAGAGTTGCTGGTGCTTATGATAAAGCAGATAGTTATCGTGTAAACGTAAGCTCTGATCGCTTATACATCAATCCATCTTTAGCGTGGAAACCAAATGATAAAACATCTATTATTTTAGAAATGGATTATATGGATGATAGCCGTACGCCTGACCAAGGAACCATAAACATAGGTAGTTATGATGTTAACAACATTTATAAATTATCAAACGATCGCTTTATGGGGTTTGATTCAGACAGAAGCAGTACTCTTAATACAACTTATGCTATTCGTTTTGACAGAAAAATTAGCGATAAATTAACTCTAAAAGCTGGTTATTTTACATCTAATTTAAATACATATACCGAAACTTCTTACGCTTTTCAAGCAAGTCCTCGAAATGGATTAGATCAATTAACAGATGAACAACGTTATCGAGAGTATTATGCTAGTGGTAGAGACGACAATAATAGTGTGTTTCAATTAGATTTAATAGGCAAAGATGTAGAAACCGGATCATTAAAACATACGTTTCAAATAGGAATAGATTATAGAACTAATGAATTTGACAATACAGCATACACAACTAATTACACAACAACTGACCCTTATGTTGACGTAATAGACCTTACAGGTCCTATTGACAATAAATTACCTTCAGGAATTAGTGTTACCTTAAACCCAGCTAAAGCTTCAGGTTCTAAAACAAAATCATATGGTTTTACCATTCAAGATAAAATTAGTATCAACTCTTGGGCTGATGTATTTTTAGGTTTACGTTACAGCTCTTTAGAAAGAACAAAAGGTAACTTTTTAGGAAGAACACTAGCAGGTTCTAAACGTGATAATGCATTTAATCCTTTAGTTGGTTTTAATATTAAACCTAATGAAAACATTGTTGTATTTGGTTCGTATGCTAGTAGCTCTAATCCTATGACCTCTTTTTACACAGATATTAACGGTAACGAATTAGGTACCGAACGTTGGGACCAACTAGAAACAGGAATAAAATCTACTTGGTTTAATAATGCTTTACGTTTTAACATAACTACATTTTTTACAAGCAGTAAAAACTTAAATTTAGAAGTATTAGATGCTTCAGGAAATAGCTTAGGTTATTTTACTAAAGGTGGTGAAGATACAAGAAACGGTGTAGAGGTCGAATTAATTGGTCGTGTATTACCTAACTTACAAATTATTGGTGGATATTCATATTTAGATGCAAAATACAAAGATCATGTAGATTATTATTACAACTCAAGCCCAATAAACACACCCAAACATACCGCAAATTTTTGGGCAAGATATGCATTCAATAATTCTTTAGATGGATTATCATTAGCAGCCGGAGCATACTTTTTAGGTGAACGCCCACATAATGTATGGTCTAGAAAGTACACACATGTTGGTGTACAGCCAAATACAAAACCCTTTAATTTAAAAGCATACACAACTGTAAATTTACAAGCTTCATATAAATTTAATGAAAAAATAAGTTTAGATATATATGGAAACAATATTTTTAATGAGGTGGGGTATAATGCTTACCGTACTGTATATTTGAACAGAATTCAACCTACTAGCTACGGAACAACTTTACGTTATAAATTTTAATAAAGAATAAATGAAAAAATTAAACTTAATACTGTTACTTGTTTTTATAGCAAGTATGATACAAGCACAAACGAAAAACGTTTTTTTTGATCGTGCCTTTTGGAAAACAAAACCAACTGTTACTATTATTAATCAAAAAATAAAAGAAAACAATAACGCAGTCGCATTAAATCCTAGCGGATTTGATGCGGTTACCAATGCTATTTTAGCAGAAGCTTCAAATACAGTTATTAAACACCTTTTAAATATAAAGGGTAATGATGTTAATAAACTAACCCATGATAAAAGAACTTATGTGTTTTGGGCAGCCTATAAAGGTAATTTAGAATTGGTTAAATATTTAATAAAGAACAAAGCAAGGTTAGATTTAAAAGATTCTCATAACTTTTCACCATTAACTTTTGCTGCTGTTGCAGGACAAACCAATACAGATATATATGATTTATTTATCAAAAATGGTATTGATATTAAAACGGATGTTGACGAAAAAGGTGCGAATGCCTTATTATTATTAATTGGTCATTTAAAAGATTTTAAGCTGGTAGATTATTTTATCAATAAAGGGTTAAACCTTAATAGTAAAGATAACCACGGCAATGGGGTTTTTAATTACACGGCATACAAAGGCAACAAAGCAATGCTAGAGTTATTAATAAAAAAAGGAGTCTCTTATAAGAAACTTAGTTCTAATGGAGATAATGCTATATTAGCATCAACCATCGGTTCACGAAGTGGCTATAACCCTTTAAGTTTTATTAAATATTTAGAAAATTTAGGTATCAATCCTAACGTTACCAATAATGATGGTATAACTCCACTTCATAATATTGCTTATGGTAATAAAGATATCAACGTTTATAACTATTTTTTAAACAAAGGAGTTAATGCAAATCAAATTGACAACAATGGAAACACTCCTTTAATTAATGCTGCAAGAAGAAACTCTTTCGAAATTATACAATTGTTAGCATCAAAAACTAAAAATATAAATCATACTAACAATGAAGGAAAATCTGCGCTTACCAATAGCTTAAGAAACAATTCAGAGGTCGTTAAATTTTTACTAGAAAAAGGAGCAAACGCAACTATTGTTGACACCAAAGGTAACAACTTAAATTATCATTTATTTAAAACCTTTAACTCTAAAAAAGCAAAAGAATTTCAACAAAAACTTACACTTTTAAAAGCTAAAGGAATGCGTGTTAAACAAGCACAAAAAAACGGAAACACGTTATTTCATTTAGCCGTTAAAAAACAAAGTATTGCTATGTTAAACTTTATAGCTGATTATAAAATTGATATCAACGCAAAAAACAACAAAGGCTTATCAGCTTTGCAAGAAGCAGTTCTAATTGCTAAAAATGATAAAATCATAAAATTATTACTTAGTAAAGGAGCTGATAAAACTGTAAAAACAGATTTTGATGAAACTTTATATGATTTAGCTAAAGAAAATGAATCGTTAAAAAATACGGATATTAGCTTTTTAAAATAAAACAAATAACATGAAAAAAATATTTCTAATTTTATTTTTAGCATTTGGAGTAATGGCTTTTACTACTTCAAATAGTGCAACTTATAAATGTATGATTCAATTAAAAAATTATACAGGTGAAGGTGCTTATATTACCGTTTCTTTAATAAACCCTAAAGGAGAATATGAGGAAACTTTATACGTGCAAGGTGACGATGAAGATTGGTATTCTGACATAACCGAATGGTGGAAGTTTCAAGGTAAAAAAAGGGCTGATATTGACGCTATAACAGGCGCAACTGTTAGTGGAGGAAACAGAACTATTAGTGTTCTTAAAATACCGAATAACAAAATAAATAACGGTTACAAAATCAGATTCGAATCTGCCGTTGAAGATCAGGAATACTATAAAGATGATGTTGAGTTTGAACTTACTACTGAAAATGTAAAAAGTAAAGTTGAAGGAAAAGGATTTATACGCTACATCCGTATGATTCCTCAATAATTTACAAAAAACATTTAATGAAAATTACAACTTCTGTATGGAGATATAGCCACTTAGCTTTGGCTATATCTTCATCTATTTTTATACTTATTGCTGCTGTAACCGGTATTATTTTAAGTTTTGAACCGATATCAAATCAGTTAAAACCTTATGCTGTAACCACTAATAATGTTACAATTTCTCAAACAATTACTTCTTTAAAAAAAGAACATAAAGAAGTAATTACTTTAGAGGTTGATGAACATAATTTTGTGACCGCTGCAGTGATTACCAAAAACGGAAAAAATAAAACTTTTTACATTAACCCTAGTACGGGTAAAAAAATAAGTAGTGTCGTTTCTAAAGCATCGATTTTTAAATGGACAACTAATTTACATCGCTCTTTATTTTTAAAATCTACTGGACGATTTTTAGTCGGATTCTTTTCTTTTTTGCTCTTTTTAATTACCCTTACTGGTAGTATTCTTATCATTAAAAGACAAGGTGGAATTACACGGTTTTTTTCTAAAATCATTAAAGATGATTTTAATCAATATTACCATATAATTTTGGGCCGCTTTACCTTAATTCCTATTTTAATTATCACGATAACAGCCGTATATTTATCTTTAGAAAAATTTTCTCTTTTACCAAAAACCAACATCAAACATACTTTTGATTTTTCAGAGATTTCTTCAAATAAAAAAATTGCGATTGACAAATTTCCTATATTCAACAACACATCTTTAAGTGAAGTTAAAAGTATTGAATTTCCATTTTCTGATGATCCCGAAGATTATTTTTTGTTAAAACTAAAAAATAAAGAGTTGATTATTCATCAATATTCTGGTGAAATTATAAGCGAAAAAAAGCTTCCTTTAACAAAAATACTATCAAACTGGAGTTTGTTTTTACACACCGGTCGTGGTACTATTATTTGGTCTATAATTTTACTCTTATCTTGTATTGCAATTCTATTTTTTATTTACTCTGGTTTTGCTATGACTATTGCAAAAAAGCGGAAAAGTAAATTACCAAAAAATATTTTTAAGAAAGAAAATGCAGAAATCATAATTCTTGTCGGATCAGAAAGTGGTAACACTTTTAACATGGCTATTTCTTTATTTAAAGCTTTAACTGTTAATAAAAAATCAGTTTTTATTGATCATTTAAACAACTACTCAACCTATAAAAAAGCGACACAATTAATTATTTTAACTGCCACTTATGGTGAAGGAGATCCGCCTGCAAATGCTACTAACTTTTTAAAATTAACTGCAAAAATTAAACAACCAAACCCTATAAAATATGCTGTTATTGGATTTGGTTCATTAGCATACCCTAATTATTGTGAATTTGCAATTACTATTGATGAGCAACTAAAAAAGAAAAATAACTTCTCTCCTATTCTACCTATTTTTAAAATAAATAATCAAAATTTCAGCGATTTTAAAAACTGGGCAAACCAATGGAACGAAATAACTGAAATTAAATTAGCGTTAAAGCAAAAACTTATTAAACCAAAAAAGCAGCAAGCTTTTACAGTAAAATCTATCACAAATTTAAATATCGACAACTCATTTTTAATTCGTTTACAACCTTCTAAAAAATTACATTTTTCTTCTGGAGATTTATTAGCCATTACTCCTAAAAAAGATAACCTGAAACGCTTATATTCTGTCGGAAAAATTAATGATGACATTTTATTAAGTATTAAAAAACACGAATTTGGAGTATGTTCTAATTTACTTTTCAATCTTAAAATAGCAAATACATTGCTTGCTAACATTGAAAAAAACAAGACTTTTCATCTTCCCAAAAAATCAAAAAGCACAATTTTAATAGCAAACGGAACAGGTATTGCGCCTTTTTTAGGAATGTTACAAAACACTTCAAAAACCCATTTATTTTGGGGAGGAAGAACTAAAGAATCTTTAAAAATGTATGCACCGTTTTTAACAAATTTAAATAAAGAAAATATTCACATTGCTTACTCACAAGAGCAAAATAAAGAATACGTTCAAGATCTTATTTTAAAGCAACAAACCTTAATTGCATCCACATTAAAAAATAATGGAACCATTATGATTTGCGGTTCTATTGCTATGATGAATGGTGTTGTGGCTGTTTTAGAAGCTATTAGTTTAAAACAACTAAATACTCCATTAAGTAAATTCAAAAATAACAAGCAGATAAAAACTGATTGTTATTAAACAGAAAATCTATTTTAAATAAATCCCTATAATTTATTCTCACACCTAATCAAAGCATCATGTCTTTTCTTAAGAAAAGACATGATGCTTTTAATAATTCAGGTCTTAATTACTCAATTATAAATAATATTTATAATGCAATAAACTAAAACTTCGATAAGTTCGGATTGTTCCGAACTAATATATTATATTTGCATAGAATTTTACTGTAGGTGAATAATTTCTATTCATAATACAGTAGTAAAACAAATAGAAATGAAAGAAATTTGCGAAGAAAAAATGCGACTAGTTGAAAAACTTGGAGTTCATTTAGAAAATAGAGAAAACTTAGCTCCTGTTGCTGCTCGTATTTTAGCTTATGTTATTTTAACAGGAAAAAAAGGCGCAACTTTTGAAGAAATGGTAACCATTCTTTGCGCTAGTAAAAGCACAATTTCTACACACCTTAATCATTTACAAGATTTAAACAAGATAGAATACTTTACAAAAACTGGTGATCGTAAAAAATATTTTGTCATCAATAAAGATTCGGTAGTACAACACATAGATAACCTTATAAGTGAATGGCAAGAAGTAAGAGAACTACATTTAGAAATAAAGGAATATAAAAAAAGTATAAACGAACATACAATAGAAAAAAAAGAAGAAAAATTTGATTTGAATTTTCATAATGACTATATCAAATTTATCGACGGAGCAACAGCTTCAATAGAAGAATTAAGAATAAAAATAATAGAAAAAAAATTCGATTTTTAAAAACAACGTAATGATTACAAATAGAATATATAACATATTAATGTTAAGTTTAACCTTAATTATAGTAAGCTGTGGAAAAACAGAACAAAAAAAGGTAGCAGTAAAAGCACCTCTTGCTTCATTTCCTGTTTCACAGATTGAAAGAAAAACCGTAACTGGTTTTACAGATTATCCTGCAACAATAGAAGGAATAGTAAATAGTGATGTAAGAGCAAAAACATCTGGATATATAGAAAAAGTATATGTAGATGAGGGTCAAAAAGTACGTAAAGGACAAATGTTATTTAAGTTAGAAACGCAATCTTTAAGTCAAGATGCTGGAGCAGCAAAAGCTAGGGTTAATGTTGCCCAAGTAGAAGTAAATAAATTAATTCCGCTTGTAGAAAAAAACATTATAAGTGCGGTTCAATTAGAAACTGCAAAAGCAAACTTAGCGCAAGCAAAAGCAAACTTAAGTAGTGTCTCTGCCAATATTGGTTACGCAACTATTAAAAGCCCTATTGATGGTTATGTAGGTGCTATTAATTTTAGAGAAGGAGCTTTAATTAGCCCAAATGATGCTAAAGCATTAACAACAGTTAGTGAAATAGATAAAGTTTATGCTTTTTTTAGTTTTAATGAAGCACAATACATCGATCATTTACAACGATCTGAAGGTCAAAATAAAGCCGAACGTATTAAAAACTCACCAGATTTAAGTTTGATTTTAGCTAATGGAAAAGAATATTCTGAAAAAGGACGTATTCAAACTAGCACGGGTCAAATAAACCAAAACACAGGTACTATTAAGATAAGAGCAATTTTTAATAATCCTAATGAAATTTTAACCAACGGTAACAGTGGTAAAATAAGATTTCCTATAGAATATAAAGATGCAATTGTTGTTCCTCAGTCAGCAACTTTTGAACAACAAGGAAATATTATGATATTTAAACTTGGAGAAGGTAATAAAGTAGCAACTTCCATTTTAAAAGTAAAAGGAACCGTAGATAATTTATATGTGGTAGAATCTGGAATTACTACAAATGATAAAATTATAATTTCTGGAGTTGGAAAACTAAGAAATGGAATGGAAATTTCTCCATTAGAAACTTCTTTTGAAAAAGCTATAAAACCAGTTGCAACTTTATTCAGAAATTAAATAACAACCAAACATATTAGTCATGTTAAAAACATTTATTGAAAGACCCGTTCTTTCGACAGTGATATCTATTATCATCGTTTTACTAGGAGTCATTAGTATAACTAGCTTACCTATAGAAGAATACCCAGATATTGCACCACCAACAATAAAAGTGATTGCAAATTATACAGGAGCAAATGCAGAAACTGTATTAGAGAGTGTAATTGTACCTATTGAAGAGCAAATTAATGGTGTAGAAGGTATGACATACATTACCTCTACAGCCTCTAACAACGGTACCGCAGAAATTACAGTATATTTTGATCAAGAAATTGATGCAGATATTGCTGCAGTAAACGTGCAAAACCGTGTATCTAGAGCAACTCCTTTATTACCACAAGAGGTAATACAAACAGGTATTACAACTCAAAAGCAAGAAACGAGTGCCTTAATGTTTATTTCTATGTATTCAGAAAGCGATAATTACGACGCTACTTTTATTCAGAATTACTTAAAAATTAACGTTATACCAGCAATGCAACGTATTAGTGGTGTTGGTGATGTAAGTGTATTTTCTCAGCAAGATTATGCAATGCGTATTTGGTTAAATCCAGAAAAATTAGCATCATACAACTTAATTCCTTCTGATATTTCTAAAGCAATTACTGAACAAAATTTAGAAGCAGCAGCAGGATCTTTAGGTCAGAATAATGGAGAGTCTTTTTCATATACATTGACCTATAGTGGTCGTTTTAAAGATGAAGCACAATACAGCGATATTGTAATTAAAGCCTTAGGAAACGGAGAGTTTTTACGTTTAAAAGATGTGGCAACTATTGAATTAGATGCACAATCTTACGCATCTAACGCCATGAGTAAAGGAAACCCTGCTGTTTTTATGGGGATTTTTCAAACTAAAGGATCTAATGCACAAGAAATTATTGAAAACATAAAAGTAACTTTAAAACAAGTAAAAGCAGATTTACCTGAAGGATTAGATGTTTTTGTTCCTTATGATACAAGTTTATTCTTAAACGCTTCAATTGATAAAGTAATTACCACCTTATTAGAAGCTTTTTTATTAGTTTTCTTAGTAGTTTTTATCTTTTTACAAGACTTTAGATCTACATTAATTCCTGCAATTGCAGTGCCTGTTTCAATTATTGGTACCTTCTTTTTCTTGAGTGTTTTTGGATATTCAATTAACTTATTAACGCTTTTCGCTTTAGTATTAGCAATTGGTATTGTGGTAGATGATGCCATTGTAGTTGTAGAAGCTGTACATGCTAAAATGGACGAAGGAGAAAAGAACCCAAAAAAAGCGACACTTACTGCAATGAACGAAATTTCTGGAGCAATTATCTCAATTACTTTGGTAATGGCAGCTGTATTTATTCCAGTAACTTTTGTAACAGGACCAACAGGTGTTTTTTATGAGCAGTTTGGTGTAACGTTAATTATTGCCATTCTAATTTCAGCTGTAAACGCATTAACATTAAGTCCCGCATTATGTGCTTTACTATTAAAAGAACATAAAGAAGACGCGTCGTTAAAAGGAAAAAGTCCACTAAAACGTTTTTATACTTTATTTAACCGCGGGTTTAACGCAACTATAGAACGTTATGGTAAATCATTACAATTTTTATATAAAAGAAAATTTGTTTCTGCTTTACTATTGTTAATAGCAATTGGTGGAATCTTTTGGGCTTCGTCTACAACTCCAACCGGGTTTGTACCTAATGAAGATAGAGGAATTATTTTTGCTAATATAGAATTACCACCAGGAGCATCTTTAGACAGAACAGATGCTGTGTCTAGAAAATTATATGATAAAATTGAAAGTATCGATGGTATTGTAGCGGTAAACTTTATTAAAGGTAGAAGTTTAATTAGTGGAGCTGGTAGTAACTTTGGTTTTGGAATTATAAAACTAGAAGATTGGGCAAATAGAACAGACCCATCACTTTCAGCACAAGCTATTACAGGTAAATTATTTGGTGTAGCATCAAGAATTCCAGACGCAAACATCATTTTCTTTTCTCCACCAAGTATTCGTGGTTTTGGAAACTCTTCTGGTTTCGAAATTAACTTATTAGATAAGTTCGGAGGAGAATTTGCAGATTTAGATAAGGCTAATAAAGAGTTTTCTATGGCATTAATGAGTCACCCAGAAATTAAATATGCAACATCTGCATTCAACACAAACTATCCTCAATACGAAATGGAAGTTAATGTGCCTTTAGCAAAAGAAAAAGGAGTTTCTGTAACTAGTATATTTTCAACACTACAAGGATATATAGGTGGAATTTATACTTCAGATTTCTCTAGATTTGGAAAACAATTTAGAGTGTATATTCAAGCGTTACCAGAAGATAGAGCAGATGAAAATGCGTTAAATAGCATGTATGTAAGAACTGAATCTGGAGAAATGACACCAATTACACAGTTTGTAACTTTAAAAAGAGTGTATGGTCCACAATCGGTAACTCGTTTTAACTTATTCAATTCTACAATGATTTCTGGTGCAACTAATGACGGTTATAGTACAGGTGATGCTATTAGAGTTATTGAAGAAGAAGTTGCAAAATTACCAAGTAATTATACCGTTGCTTATTCTGGTTTAACACGTGAGGAAGTTAATGCAGGTAACCAAACAGCATTTATTTTCGCTTTAAGTATTCTATTTGTGTATTTCTTATTAAGTGCACAATATGAGAGTTATTTACTACCATTTGCAGTTGTATTATCATTACCATTTGGTGTATTTGGAGCATATATAAGCACTAAATTTTTAGGGCTAGAAAATAACATTTATTTCCAAATTGCATTGATTATGCTTATTGGACTACTCGCCAAAAATGCCATTCTTATTGTAGAATTTGCGCTAGCTAGGCGAAAAAATGGTGAAAGTATTGTTGATGCTGCAATCCTTGGAGCAAAATCACGTTTACGTCCAATTTTAATGACCTCTTTTGCCTTTATTTTAGGTTTAATGCCATTAGCGTTAGCAAAAGGTGTTGGTTCTGAAGGAAACAACTCAATTGGTTCTGGAGCAGCTGGAGGAATGCTTATTGGTACTATTTTAGGAGTTTTTGTAATTCCTATCTTATTTATATTATTTCAATGGTTACAAGAAAAGATTTCTGGAAAACCAGCAGTACAAACAATAGAAGAATAAAAAAGATGAAATCAATTATAAAGAAAAATAATCTTCAAAAAGGACTTGTTTTAATTACAATGGCCTTCATACTACAAAGCTGTTTTGTAGCAAAAGATTACGTAAGACCAGAATTAAATACTGAAACTGAAGCACTGTACAGAACAGAAAATTTACCTAAAGATAGCGTGTCTATTGCAGATGTATCTTGGAAAAAATTGTTTTCAGACCAATACCTTCAACAATACATTGCAGAAGGTTTACAAAACAATATGGACGTTCGTATTGCTTTACAACAAATAATATCTGCAGAAGCTTATGCTAAACAAGGTAAAGCAGGCTATTTACCTTCTGTAAACGTAGGAACAAACTGGACACATCAAATGCAATCTAAAAACACTCAATTTGGAGCTTTTTTAACAGATAGATCTACAGATCAGTTTGATTTAACTGCAAATCTATCTTGGGAAGCAGATATTTGGGGAAAAATAAGAAGCAATAAAAGAGCTTCGCAAGCAGCTTATTTGCAAAGTGTTGCTGGTCATCAATTAGTAAAAACACAATTAATCTCTAGTATTGCAAACACTTATTACAATCTTTTAGCTTTAGATGAACAATTAAAAATAACAAAGCAAACCATAGCAACAAGAGAAAGTGGTGTTACAACTATAAAAGCATTAAAAGATGCTGGTCAAGTAACTCAAGTTGCTGTAGACCAAAATATTGCACAATACAATAGTGCAAAAACTTTACAAGTAGATATAGAAAGTGCTATTTTTAAAACTGAAAACACATTAAGTATTCTATTAGGAAAAACACCTCAAAATTTTAAGAGAAGTACTTTAGATCTTCAGAAAATAGAACAAGAAATTGTTCTTGGTGTGCCTTCTAAATTGCTAAGTAATAGACCAGATGTAATGGCTGCAGAATTTGGATTAATTCAGTCATTTGAGTTAAGTAATGTAGCTAAAAGTAACTTATACCCATCATTAACACTTACAGCAGATGGTGGTTTTCAAAGTTTAGATATAGATGATCTTTTTAGCTCAAATTCTCTATTTACAAACATCATTGGAGGTTTAACACAACCTATTTTTAATAAGAGAAAGTTAAAGACACAAAAAGAAGTAGCACTTTCACAACAAGAGCAATCTTTACTTCAATTTAAAAAAACTTTATTAATTGCTGGTAGTGAAGTTTCAAATGCTTTATTCTCTTATGAGTCTGAAGTTAGAAAATTTGAATTTAGAAAAAATGAAGTTGAAGCACTACGTAAAGCAGAAAATAATTCTGAAATTTTACTTAAAAATGGATATGCAAATTATTTAGATCTATTAACAGCAAGGCAAAGCGTATTAAGTGCTGAACTTAATATTATAGACAGTAAACTACAACAATTGATTTCAATTGTAGATTTATACGAAGCTCTTGGTGGAGGTTGGAAATAAATAAATTATTATGATTACTAAAGCAGATTTGTTAAAATTTTCTATCACTAAATTTACCCAATGCGGAAGCAAACAAGTAACGTTAGATGAAATTGCAAATACGCTTGGTATTTCTAAAAAAACAATTTATACTTATTTTAATAATAAAGAAGAACTAGTTACTTCTAGTTTAGATAGTTTATTAAATGAATATAGGCAAGATATAAATAATGTTGTTGAAGAAAACAATAACGACCCTATTTTATGTGTTGTATTAATTTATAAAAGAGGGTTTGAGTATTTAAAATACTTTAACCCCTCTTTTCTTTTTGGTTTAAATAAATACTACCCAAAAGCAAGTGCTTTGTTTGACGTATTTATTGAAGAATTATCTAATAAAACAGTATACAATCTACTAAAAAAAGCACAAATCTCTGGTAATATCAAACCAGAAGTAAACTTAAAATTAATAGTTAAAATTTATTTTTTTAGAATTGACAACCTTGTCTTTAAAGAAAATAACTTATTTGACCTGTATAATAAAGATGAACTTTTTAAACATTTAGTAATTTATAACCTTAAAAGTATCTTAAGCAACAACTACTTTAATGCCTACTTTGAGTAAATTAAAAAGCATAAATTAAGTTATATAGCCACCTTTTCAACGAATTCTAATTTATCTACTACGAATTCTAATTAACTTCAAATTACACCTTACTTCCTCCCTAATTTTGACTGTATAAAACAAGTATTATGTGGTCAGACAACAATTATTCATCAGTATTAAAAATGTATTTAAGTAAATACAACAGCTTAAAATTACAGATAAATAACAACGGATTAATAGCTTCTGTTGAAAAACAAAAAAATGGTCAATGGTTTAGTGACAGGAACTTGCCTAACATTTTAAATAAATTATCTACAAATTTTAATTTAGAGAAAAATGTAACCATCATTTTACAACAATAATAAATAATAACCTCAAAAATAAAACCTATGAAACAACACATTTTAAAAGTAGGCATAGTAATGGGATTACTACTACTAATCGGAACATTTACAAGTTGTGATGAAACAAAAAAAAATACACAAGAGCTGGGAAATATTGCTAAAAAAGAAGAAACCGCAAAAGAAATTAATGTAACCTCTAGAAAACCAATTGTATTTATTGCCGGATACGATAAAAGTGATGGTAAATTTTACGATAGCGCAAGGGCTTATTTTAAAGAAAAAAACTACCGTGTTATCAACGAAGAATATTCGTTGGAAGAAATTATAACCTGGATGAATAAAAATGCTACTGAAAATCCGTATGGTGATATTCATATCGTTAATTACAGTAATCCTTTTAAAGGCATGAATCTTGAAACGGTGATAAATGGTGCCAAAATCACAACGGAATCTTTACAAAAAAGTATTAATAAAAAATCGCTTCCAAAATTAAACAAAGGAATTAATTCAAATACTAAGATTGTATTTCATTCAAATGGATTGGGAAAAAAAGATGAATTATTAACTAATTTAAAAAGAGTATTTTCTACTGATAAAGTTCCGCAAATAGTTGCCTCTCCTTACTTTAACATTTTTGGAGGTGAGTTTTCTAACCATTATTTAGCGCAACCATATTATGTATTTTATCCAACAGCTAATTCGCCAGGCACAGTAGATTTATCGAAAGAAATTGCAAAAAAATATCCAAATGAAAAAGAAATAGATTGGTTTTCGGCCTTAACAAATGAAAGAGAACGTTACATCGGCGAGCCATACACACAACAGTTTAATATCCCTATTAATTTAGAGCTTGATTATTTACATTCAGATAATGAAATACCAACCTTTGTTATGCAAGAAGAAATTATGGATTTTATAGCTAATGATGATGACTTAATGGTAAAAATAAATAAGTTAAATATTCCTGTAGAAAAATACAGATGGACTTACAAAATAAAAGGAAGTAAACTACTTATTAAAGGAAAAACATCAGTTTTATGTGTGTTAAAACCTTTAACAAAACCTTACGGAGACCTAAAACACATAAAACCAGATACCAATAACAAGCGTTTATACGCTATGAAATAAATTAAATAATTGGGGAGAACGTCATTGTAATTAAAAAAGTAATCAATAAAAAAGATTACTCAATTGCAATGACGTTTAATTTAATTAAGTTTGTTAATATGAAGTTTTTAAATTATTTATTTTTTCTTTTTTTTACCACAATTGCAACTCAAACAATTGCTCAATTAAACATTTTTAAAAACTATAATTTAAAGGACGGTTTACCTAGTTTAAATATAATCGACATAACGCAAGATAATGACGGATATCTATGGTTTGCTAGCAACAAAGGTATTACTCGTTTTGATGGAATAGATTTTATCAACTACAAAAACAAATTAGCAGCTAATAATACAACTACAATAGCAGCTACAAAAAACTCTTTGTATATTGGAACAAACAATGGTTTAAGTATTAAAAACAACAATGATTTTTACAATTTTGAAGATAAAAAAATCAACTGTATACTAACAACACCAAAACATACTTTTTTAGGAACCGAAAAAGGAATATTAAGAGTTCGTGAAGATTTTCTTTCAAATATTAGAACTAACTTTCAAATTGATTTAAATACCATAAATGACCTAAAGTTTAATGGCGAATTTTATTGGGTAGCTACCAATAAAGCTTTATGGAAATTAGACAACTTAATTAACCCTACCCTATTAAAAAGAATTGATTTAGATCATTATACCGCTATTCTTTTTGATGAAAATAAAACTATTGCAACAACTTATAACAATGGTGTTAAGTTAATTGTAAATGATACAATTAAAACTACTATTGGCTCTATAAGAAGCACTACAAACATTAAAAATATTAACAATCAATTTTGGGTTATTTCAAAAAATGAAGGAATTGAAATATTTGATAAAAACCTGCTTTTTGTAAAAAACATTAACAAATACAATACTTTAAAAACCAACCGTATACATACGGTTTTTCAAGATCAACAAAAAAATATTTGGATTGCTACAAAAAATCAAGGTGTTTATAAACTAAAAAGTAAAACAACTCTCAAATCAAAACCAGTAATTACTTTTCAAAATATTGAAATTGTTTACAAATCTTTAGATAGCATAAATATTAATAAATACAATAAAACACTACCATTAAAACCTACCGAAAATCACATATCTTTTACCTATAAAACAGTAAACATAAATGCTCCAAAAAACATTTTATATCGCTACAAGCTAAACAATAAATATAGCAACTGGACAAACAAAAATACTGTTGACTTCCCATATTTAAATCCTGGTAATTATACTTTTACCGTACAATCTAAAATAAGTAAAACTATAAGTAAACCTATACAATTTCATTTTTTTATCGATACTCCAATACATCAAAAAAAATGGTTTAAACTTTCTTTAATCGCTTTTGTAGCACTATTTATTAGCACTTTACTTTACACTTACATAAAAAGAATAAGAGCTAAAAATAAAGCTAAAATTGATAAGTTAAAACTAGAAAATCATTTGTTATCGCTCGAACAAAAAGCCTTGCAATTACAAATGAATCCACATTTTATTTTTAATGTTTTAAACGGAATTAAGGCCTTAGGAAATAACGGAAAAATAAAAGAATTAAATACTACAGTAGGAAAATTTGCAACCTTATTAAGAGGAATTTTACACAACTCTAGACAAGAAGAAATTAACTTATCTGAAGAAATAACCATATTAAAAAACTATATAGAATTAGAACAACAAATGAGTTTACACTCTTTTGAATACGAAATTAATACAACTTTAAATTTAAACGCTGAAGAAGTTTTGGTGCCACCAATGCTTATACAGCCTTTTATAGAAAACAGTATTAAACACGGAATTAACACTATTAAAAATGGAAAAATAATCGTTAACTTTTATAGTAAAAAAAGTTTTTTACACTGCTGTATTATTGATAACGGTATAGGTATTCATCAATCAAAAAAGCAACAAAACTCAAAACAACATAACTCTTTAGCTATATCAATTACTAAAGAACGTATTAAAAGTATAGCTAAAAAAAGTACTTTTAATGCTCATGAAATTAAAGAAAAAGATAGCATAATTGGAACCAAAATTGAATTTAAAATTCCTTTAAAAACTGATTTTTAACTATGAAAAGAAGAAAATTTGTAAAAAAATCAATCCTCGGATTACTTGGAACTGGATTTGTTTGCGGATTATATAGCTGGCAAATAGAACCATTTTGGTTAGAATTTGTTCAACAAAAAATGCCTATAAAGAATCTACCCACAAACCTTATCGGTAAAACTTTAATGCAACTTAGCGACATACATGTTGGTAATCGTTTTGATTATAGCTATATTATTGACTCATTTAAAAAAGCACAAAAACAAAATCCTGATTTTGTAGTATATACTGGTGATTTTGTAACCTATGAAAACGAGCAACAATTTGAGCAATTAAAAGAAGTTTTAAAACATGCTGTTAAAGGTAAAATAGCAACAGTAGCCATTTTAGGAAATCATGATTATGGTAAAAACTGGCGTCAAGCCAATGTTGCAAACACGATTTCTTTATTATTAGAAGAAGTTGGTGTTACTGTTTTAAGAAATCAACAAAAAGAATTTAACGGTTTAAACATCATCGGTTTTGATGATTATTGGGGACTAAATTTTAACCCAAAACCTGTTATGTTACAACATGATGCAAAAAAAGCGAACCTTGTACTATGTCACAATCCTGATGTATGTGATTTAGATGTTTGGAATAATTATAAAGGTTGGGTTTTAGCAGGACATACTCATGGAGGACAAGTAAAACCTCCTTTCTTACCGGCTCCAATGCTACCCGTACAAAACAAAAAATACACCGCAGGTAAAATTGTTTTAAATGATGGCAGAACATTATATATAAACAGGGCTTTAGGGCACTTATGGCAGGTTAGATTTAATGTAAGACCAGAAATAACGTCGTTTAAATTAACTGATGTATGAAAAAATTAACCGCAATTTTAGTAGAAGATCAACCTAACGCGTTAGCTATGCTAAAAAATGACATTCTAACATTTCATTCTGAAATAACAATAATTGGCACCGCTAAAAGTGTTGTTGAAGCATCTATTTTATTAAGAAAAAAACAACCTGACATTTTATTTTTAGACATTATGCTTGGTGATGGTACTGGTTTTGATATTCTTGAAATTCACCCAGATTTATCGTCAAAAGTTATTTTTGTAACTGCAAGTGATGAGTTTGCGGTCAAGGCTTTTAAATTTGCTGCCATTGATTATATTTTAAAACCTTATACATCTGAAGATTTATCAAACGCTATTAACAAAGCTAAAAATCAACTAAAACCCGACAAAGAACAATTAACCGTTTTACAACAATCAATAAAACAACCCAATCAACGCCCTCAAAAAATTTCTCTAAGCACTTCTGATAAGATTATTGTTGTAAATCTAGATGATATTATACGTTGTAAGTCCGATAATAACTATACTGAGTTCTTTTTAATTGAAAATCAAAAAATTTTGGTAGGCAAAACACTTAAATATTTTGCCGACATGTTAAAAGAGTTTGATTTTATAAGAGTACACCAAAGTCACTTAGTTAACACACAGTATATCAAAGAGTTTATAAAATCTGATGGCGGTTATTTAGTTTTAAAAAATAAAAAAACAATTCCTGTTTCTGTTCGAAAACGACAAGAAGTTATTTTAAAATTAGAAAAAATATAACCGTTTTTTACTTTTTTAAAACAAATTATAATAAAAATGTTAAAATTTTATTAATTTTTTACTTATTTTAGTCAGATAAAATAATACGTATATGGTTGCTCTTAAACCCGAAAAAGGCAGATTATTAATTGCTGATCCAACTATTTTAAATGATAGTTCATTTAAACGAACCATTATTTTATTAACCGAACATACTTTAAAAAGTGCTGTTGGTTTTATTTTAAACAGACCTTTAAATTATGTTTTAAACGATTTAGTACCTGAAATAGATTGTGATTTTACAATTTATCAAGGTGGCCCAGTTGAACAAGATAATTTGTATTTTATACATAAAGTACCACAACTAATTCCTAACAGTATAGAGGTTGCTAATGGTATTTATTGGGGTGGTAATTTTGAATTATTAAAACAGCTTTTAATCGAAAACAAGTTAAAACCAACAGATATTCGGTTCTTTTTAGGATATTCTGGCTGGGAAACAAATCAGCTTGAAAATGAATTAAATACAGATTCTTGGTTTATTTCAGAAAACGACTACAAAAATATACTAACCACTAATAATGAAGGTCTTTGGAAAGAAAAACTACTACAAAAAGGTGGTAAATATAAAATTTGGGCTAATGCTCCTAGCGATATTCAAATGAATTAACCTGTTATTGTTAATAATTTAAGGCTACTTTTTATTTTATCAGTTATTATTGATGTAAATACTTTTTTTCGATAATTAGTAACAGGTTGAATACCTATAATCGCATTGGTTACAAAAACTTCATCAGCTTTTTGTAATTCAAACGGAGAAATCACAGTTTCTTCGATAGTATAATCAGGATGTTTTTCTAAAATTTCAATTACTTTTTTTCTAACAATTCCTTTAATACAGCCTTCATTTAAAGCAGGCGTTTTTATAACATCATCTTTTATAATAAAAACATTTCCATTGGTTGCTTCAACAACTCCTTTCCGCTCATTTAATAAAATACAGTTATCTAAATCATTTTCATCTGCAAAAATAGCTGACAATGTATTTAACATTCTATTAGATGTTTTTATTGTTGATAACAAGCCAGAGTAGTTATAAAAATCTTTATATAAATCGACTTTATAATTTGATTTTTCAACATAATTAAACTCTGAAGCTTCAATTAAATAATCTATTTCGTTTGATTTTGGGTTATAAAAACCGCCATCTTTTCTATAAACTGTTAATCGAACCCTATATGTACCAACACCTGAAAGCTCTTTTGTTATTCTTAAAATTTCTTCTTGTAAAAACTCTAAGGTAAATTTCATCGGAATTTTCATACGTAGCATTCGCATTGATGCCATCAATCTAAAATAATGATCTTCAATAAAAACAACTTTAGTATTTACTACTTTTATGGTTTCAAAAATAGCATCACCATATTTAAACGCTCTATTATTAGTAGATAACTGTAATGCTTTTTCTGTTATTATATTTCCATTAAAATTTACCATTCCTCAAAAAAATTTGATTGCAAATTTACAGCTTAGCTTATTAGTAGCCATAAAAAAACTCGACAAAATGTCGAGTTTTTATTATCAGTTCTAAAAGATTATGCTCCAATACTATGTTTTAAACTTTCTATTTGGCTTTCCCATAACATTTTTGCTTCATCAACAGCATCTTCATCATCTGCAAAATCGGTTACAATTACCACCACATCTTTTGTTAAAGGGTCTACTTGTATTCTAAACTCAAAATAACTTTCGTCATCTTCACTTTCTTCCCATTTAAATTTTATACGCTCATTGGTCTTTTTTGCTAAAATTTTTGCTTCTTCTTCAGAATCATCCCACATAAATGTGATTAATTTCCCGCGAGAATTTACTCTATCTGCAAACCATTCTTCTAATCCTGAAGGAGTTGCTAAACAGTTATACAACATACTTGGTGATGCATGTATAGGAAACTCTAATTCGAATTTTACTTTACTCATTTGTTTTTTCTTAAGTTGGCAAGATATATCTTTATTTTTTTAAAAAAAAACTTCGTTTTTTATTGCTTAATAGCAAATAAGTTCTATATTTGCACCCGCATTCGGCGAGGTAGCTCAGTTGGTTAGAGCGCAGGATTCATAACCCTGAGGTCGGCAGTTCAAATCTGCTCTTCGCTACTGATATTCTGAAACCCTATTCAAATAGGGTTCTCAGAGTATTTTTTTTAAAAACACCGTGTCAAAAACTTACCATTGATTATCATTTATTTTACAGTCGAATTAACAATTTGATGTAAAAAAAAAATGTCTAAATCTCAGAATTCAAAAAAACTTATTGCCTTTGTAGATTACATTCCTGCAGAATTGAAAGAAAATAAAACTTGGGAAATTGTCTATTATGCTATTGATCCGTTAGAAACGGATAGTTTTAAACGTTTAAAACGTAAAAGGAACAGAGTAAAACCAATATCAAATATTACCGAAAGGAGAAAGTTTGCTAAAAGAATAATAGCCAACTTAAACGAAAAACTAGCAAAAGGCTGGACTCCCTTTTTGCATGAGCAAAATGTAAAAGTATATACCAAACTTTTTGATGCTTTTGATATTTTCATAAAACAATTAGAACAAAAAATATCAAAAGGCGCGCTACGTAAAGACACTTTACGTGCTTACAGTAGTTATATTAAAAATATAAAGGGTTTTTATGAAGCTGAAGGGAAAGAAGATTGTTTTGTAACCGATTTTAATGAAGAATATAGCAGAAAGTTTTTAGATGTAATTTTTTACGAACGTGAAAACTCGGCAAGAACTCACAATAATTATTTAGGATTTATTGGTGTTTTTACAAGATGGCTGATAAAACGGCGATATATTAATGTAGATTTTACGAGCCTTTTATCAAAAATAAAACAAGGAGATAAAAAGAGAACCATAATACCACAGCAAGATAGAGTTGGTATTTTTAATTATCTAGAGAAAAAAAATTTTCATTATGGCGTGCTTTGCCAAACGGCTTTTTATTGTTTAATACGTAGAACTGAGTTTACGAAACTAAAAGTAAAAGATGTTATACTGGCTAACGGAATTATTAACGTACCTGCAGAAGCAAGTAAAAATAGAAAATCGCAAATAGTTACTATTCCTTTAGATATAATAAATTCTTTAGCCACACATCTTAGCACCGCTAATAATGATGATTATTTGTTTTCTTGCAACAATTATAAACCCGGTAAAGAACAATTAACACCTCGTAAAATATCATACACTTGGGACAAACTAAGAAAAACGTTAAAATTAGCCGATACATATCAATGGTATTCTTTAAAAGATACTGGTATAACAAACTATTTGCAGTTAGGTATACCAACAATTGATGTAAAAAATCAAGCCAGACATTCCTCTATTCAGCAAACAGAAGAATACTTGCCTAAAAATATTTTTAAAGCAATTGGTAATATTCAATCAGCAAAATTAAATTTTTAATAAAAAAAGCAGCATCAGAAACCTCTTAAAAAGTTTCTGATTCTGTATTTACTTCCCACAATTTTTTTGAGATTCTTTTTTTACGAATCGATTTTATTAAGTGCTTTTTATTGTACTTAAAAATGCCTTGTTTAATATTTAATACTTCAGATACTGGTAGTGTAAAACTATCTTTATACGTTTCTGAGTTGGCTCTGAATTTTAACCATTTTTGCCAAAAATTTAAAAATATATCCTGAACATTTAGCTTAACATTATCAATATTATCTACAGATAAAGGCTCATCAGCTATTAAACCATCATATAAAGTTAGCATTATGTCGGTTTCTTCTTCTGGGTAAACACCTGTAACGGTTCCGTAATTTTCTTTTACCTCTAATGGAGTTACATTTAAAGTTAACTCTTCGGTTTCGGCATCAACAAAATCGGTTTTATCATAAATTTGCCCAGTTTTATCAACCATAATCTCAGTATCATCTTTACCTGAGTATTTTAAAACAAATAAATTTTGTTTGCTTAATGTTCTTTTTTTATCAGGATCTTCTAAATGAGATTTATCTGCATAAATTAAATCATCTGTAATGTTTTCTAAATAATTAATATAAACGGCATTATCAGTATAATCGAACCTTAAATTTTGCCAATTTTTAACTCTATTTACTAAATCTCTAAAAGTAATATTAGGTAAATAATCGGCTAATGAATAGGTGGTAGGAAATATATTTAATTGCCCTTCTTTATACTCATATTTAAAATTATTATAATTAGCTATTGATCCATCTTGATAAGATAAACGCAATTCCACCTCAATATCGTAATAAATAGTAGTGTTAACAATATTAATGCTTAGTGTTTCATTTATAATCACCTGCTTGTTTTCTGAAAAAGCATCATACAAAACAACGCCATTCTGTTTTACCGTTAAATGAAAATACCTTGCAATTGCGTTAGACATATTTAAACGCATTTTTAAAGTAAAAGAGCCAATATCAGTTGGCGTGTGTATTCTTTTATAAACATTTACGGTATTTCCATTAATTGTTTCTTGAAATGTAAAATCTGAAAAACTATAATCAGAAAATTGCGATTCTGAAAACTGCTGAAAAAACAACTTTGGCACTAAAACAAGCTTCTTATTTAATTTTTTATTTACAAAATCGCCACGCATTTCCAACCCTTCAGAAGCAAAACCCACTCGTAAAACTTCTAGTAAATAAGGCATTGGGCACATTACATTTTTATTTAAAGCAGTATTTACTCCTTCTACATTTTCTATACTATTGGTTGGAAATTCCCATTGTGAAGTAGTAGCGTTAAACTTATAGTTGTTCAAATAATTATCAAAAGCCTCATAATTAGTTTCTTCTTTTAATTTAGGCCTAAATATTTTAACAAAATTATGAGTAGCTTCTGGCCATTGTTTGGTTAATTGATTTTTAGCAAAAGTAGGCAAGCCACCTTGTGCCAAAACAACAGGAAATGGTAACTGAATTAATTTCTTATCAAAAACGGCTAAAACTTCTTTACCGTAAAACAATGTTAGCTCGGCAATAGTATCTTCTATTTCATTGATTGAAATATAGCCTTCGTAAAAGCTATTATCTACAATTACATTACCGTATATTTTATTAGCATAAGAACTAACATTATTAATATTTACCAAGCCTAATTTCTCAGCTACTTCGCCTGTTAATGAAATGCTAAAAGGCATTGAGAATGATTTAGAAATACTATCTGAAAAATAATTGCTATTTTCTTGTAACGAAATGCCTTTATTGGTTAAATCTAACTCAAAATTAAGTGTTTGAAATTTTATCATACGATGGCTTTTGTAAATTTTAAATCATAAGATTTATCGTGTTCTCTGGTCTTATAAATTTCTAATGTTTTGGTAGTCATTATTATTGCTACCCAAGCACCTTTTAAAAAAATAAAGGCTTTTTTAGATTTTAATAGCTCTGATAACCACTCTTTTTCTTGCTGAGAATACATGTTACCAGTGTTGACGGTGTATTTATAACCAACAGCTAATTTTGTTATTTTTGTATGTTCTTTATTTGCTACCTGTACAGCGGTTGTTTGTTTAGTTACATCAATAGTTTCTGTAAAAAAACCTGTACATTCAAATATTTCGAAATTATTCCATTCATTTTCAAAAGCCAACAAAGTATGCTCTACTGCAGGTTCTTTTATAATTACATTGGTTATAATGTTCCCGAAATTAATAGCGATAGTGTTACCCATTACAAGATTTAAATCTTCGAGGTTTATAATAGCATTGTAAGTATATAAATTACTTGCAATGGCTGCGCTAATTGTTGCAGTAGCATCACCAGTTATTTCTATTGCATCTGGCAACGAAAGTGATAGTATAGAAAGCGATAAAACTGCTTTGTTTGTTACATAAATAGTATTTGGCGTATAGCACAACTTATTTTGTGTGGTGGGTGTGTGGCCATTTAAAAAACGAACATTGCTATATTGCCCTAATGGTGTAATTGCGCCAGATATTTTGTTTTCTATCGCTGATGCAAAAGAAATATTTAAAGGAGCAATATTGTTTATAATTCGACTTGTAAAAACATCGGTAGGATTGGTGGATTGTAATAAATCGGTAGTTTCATCACCAATTAAAACAGTTGCAACTCCCTTGTAAAAAGGCGCTTCTTTTTGATACGGTAAATTATTAGTAGCCGTTGCTGTAACAAAATCTAACACTAAAAATGTGTTATCAGCTACATTAGTAACTTGCAACTCATTTAAATCTTCAGCAAAATATAAAGTTTCACTGGTAATGCCATCTTCTAAAAAAGCAATAACTTTTAAAGAAACATATACTTTTTTTATAATATCGTTTGTCCTAAATTCTACAAAACCTGTGTAAACACCTACAGCTAAAGCAACTGAGTTTACGCTTATTTTTAAATTATGAACACCACTTATACCACTTGTAGCTGATAAAGAAAGCCATGGTTGAGATATAACTGTAGACCAATTGTTTGAAGTTTCTAAATTTAAATTAAATTCTTTATCGTTAACCTCATTAAACTCTGAAACAAACTCTAAATTTCGTGGATTTACATATAAAAAATTAGTAGGTGTATCTCCTTCATCAACAACAAGTGTTACTATAATAGTTTCTTGGCCTATACCATCTCCTATAAACACTTCTGATTCATAGGTGCCAACAGTTAAACTGCTAGGATCTACTCCTATTACCAAACTACTATTACCTACTCCTGTTGTTGGTGACAATGTAACCCATGATTGTGCAGCATTAACTGACCAATTAGACTGTGCTACTATTTGTGCTATTTTATTGCTAGGTAAAGAGTTTCCAATAGTGTAATTAAATAATAAGTTGGTAGGGGTTACGTTTAATAAAACCCCAGGTATAATTGCTAATGAAATTTTAAAAGTGGGTCTCGAATATACATATGTACGGGTAGCGGTTGGAGGGCTAACCTCACTAATATAACGAACTCTTATTTTAAGACTAGTATCGTAATTCCCTTCTGCCATTGACAACACATAGTTTTCTTTAATTTTAACACTGAAAGTTGTTTTCTTTTCAGAACGAGAATACTTAAAATTTACTACTTCTAACCATGGTGGAATTGCAGATACGATATCAACCTCTACGATGTAAAATAACGAATTATCAAAAAATTTATGATTATATACAATATGATGAGTTTCTATAGGAGTAACAAATTTTCTGAAATTAATAGTTAAATCTGTTGGTGTAAATGTTGACATTTTTTAATTTTTTGAGGCGTTAATAGTATCGTCTAATTTTTTGGCTAAAGCTCTTCGTTTTCGTTCGTCATCTAGGGTGTAGTTTAAAACAAAACCGCTTTGTATTTCTTCTAAAAGTCTTTCTAAAACATTTATTAAAAACATACTTGTTGGTTGCGTGGTGGTTTCTTCTGGTAAAGGTAATTCGGTTGTTGCGCCACCTTCTGCCAATGAAGGAATTGGTTTACCAGTTCTTTTTGCTTCTAAATACTCTACTATGCGAGGTGTTTCGGGCATTTGCATTACTGGTTTGGGTATCATGTATTCATCTGGATGAATCATTGCTAATTGCCCACCAATACCATCCATACCGCCAGTATAAGAACCGCCAAATGTATAACCTCCTTTGTCTAAAGATTTTACTTTGGATGCACTAGATGTTGCACTTTTTACTGCTGATATAATTCCTATTGCTTGCGCAGCAAACCCTATTAATAAGGGTATGTTTTGAGGAAAACCAACCTTGGCTGTATTTGCTTGACCTTCGGCGATAGCTACAGCAGACTTTGCTTTTAAAACGCCTAATTGAATTAACATATCTTTTGCAGCTAACACTCCTTTTGCAGCTATTAATGCCTGCCCAACTTTTGTTTCGCTACCAGCTAAACTAATTACACCGTTTAAAATGTCAGTTTTTAATTTTTTCCGCCCAGCTAATTCCTTTTCGCGTGCTTTAGCATTATCAGCTGCTTGTTTTTCTTTATATTTTTTATTGTCTTTTAAGAATTTATCGTTCCATTTTTTATCAATAGCATCTAGTTCTGCATTTTTTTTATCAGCAAGGCTTTTTAATAATTCTGTTTCATTAAATGCATCTTCTTCTAATTTGGCATATTTAGCTTCTAAATTTAGTTCTTCTTCTAATTGCGCTGCTTCATCTTCAGATAAATCTTCTAGTTCTTTTTGTATTTTATTGTCAGCATCCCACTGATCTAGCCATTCTTTTAATTTTTGTTTAGAAGCAATTATTTTTTTGTCTTCGGCAGTCATTTCGCCATCACCTTCTGAGGTATCGGTTGTTGGAGCAGCTCCTGTATCATCAAGCGTTGTAGAAGTTGTATTATCAGAAGTGAAATCATTTAAACTTAAACGTTTCATTTTGTTTTTGCCTGAAAATGCATCGTATATATCATTAGCATCTTTTACTACCTCATTTTTAAGGTCTTTTACTAAATTAGGTACAACAGAAAAGCCTTTTGTAAAACCTTCTTTTATTTTATCGGGATTAAAAGTAAAAACACCTTCTATAATATCGCCTAATGATTTAAAGCCATCCCAAACGTTACTTAATAAAACACCTATTATTTTAAATGAACCTGTTGCTGCTTTACCTAAACCTAATAATATTGCTGAAAAAACAGCACTTTCGTTGTTTAAATCAACTGCCCAATTGTAAACATCAACGCCAGTTTCTAGTATTTTTATTAAAATTTTTGTTCCAAATAGTTTTGCTTTATCAACTAATAAACCCCAACCTTTATCGCTTGCTAAAAATAATGTGGCGTTTAAATCTTTTAATCTTTTAGTTGCTGATGCTTGGTCTGCTAATAATTGCTCGCTTTGGGTAAGTTCTCTTTGTTGCTTATTTAGTGCTGTATTTAATGCTTCGAAAACTTTAACGGCTCCACCAGCATCTTCTCCTGCCCCCTTCATTAAACCGGCAGTTAATTGTGCATTTTGCTGTACTGAAAGATTTGCTTTATCTGATTGTTTAGCTATTTCAGACAAGGCTTGTTTAGTGGTGGTTTTACCAGTATTAACACGTTTTAATAAATCATCTGTAAATGCGGCTCCGAAAGCACTTACTAAGGCATCTTTAGTTGTTTTTGATTGTTCTTTTATTGCTAAATCTGCTTCTTTTATAGCATCTGGCAATTTATCTTTATAAATACCTAAATCAAACCCAGTAGATATTACATTTTTAAATTCGGTTGCCGAAAAACCTGCTTTATCAAAAAAGGTTCCGTATTCGTTTAAACTATCAAAATACTCGTCATTTTTTATTTGACCACGAGATAAACCTTCTTCTATAACAGTAAACGCTTCATCATAAGAAATTTTAAATTGAGTAACTAGCTTTTTAGCTGTTTCTAAATTCTTTTCAAAATCGCCACCATAGGTTTCTGCTAAACTTTCTGCTTGTATTCTTGCTTGGTTAGCAGCTGCATCTGTTAAGCCTGTAATAGCAGTAGTAACTTCTACGGCTTTTATTACCGCGCTATTATAATTTAACCATTGTTTAGCCGCTACACCAATACCAACTAACCCTGCTACTATTGCACCAATTGGTGTTGCAATAAATGCCCAAGCAGCTTTAACTGCGCCTTTTATACCTGTTTTTACACCGTTAAAACCTTCTTGTACTTGCAATAAATCGCCTGTTTTATAGCCATTTATTAAGGTGGAAAAACTGCTTGTGAATTTTGTAAGCTCTTTTTGTCCATCAGAAATACCTGCGGTGGTAAGTTTGGTGTCTTGACGGAATGCTTTTTGGGCGTTACGAGCATTGTCGTACTCGGTTTCTAACTCAGCAACGGCTTTGTTGTATTTTTTCCAATCTTCGGTGCCTTCGGTTGCTTTGTTGGCTGCGTTACGGTATTTTATTAAATTTTTACGAATACTGGTTAAAGTATTGTCTATCTCTTTACCGTTTATGTAAAGTTTTATACGTTGTGTAACTGGCTTGCTCATTAACTAATTATTTTTGTGGCTACTTCATGCCCTTTAATTTCGGCAAGTTCTTGTGCGAGTTTTTCAATAGTTGCTTGTGATTTATCAAATAAGGTTTGTATATTATTTAGTGGTTTTAAAGACATTGCTATTCCATTTGATTTAATTCCTTCAAAACCATAATTAAGTTTCATACCTACAGAAGTAGTGTATATTGTTAATGAATCTAGCTCGCCAAATTTCATTTGTGCTTTTACATGAGAATTTTTAAGAAGTGTGCCAGATTGTTTTAATGTTGCGGTACCTAAAATAGTTTTCCAATTTCGCTGTAAAGTTCTGGCGGCTTTTTGCCCTGCCTTTTTTTCTAATTCTTCATAATCTAAAACTGTGTTTTCGCTACTCATTTTGCCTTAATTTATAGCAATTTGGCACAATAATGTTGTTGAAAAAAGGACATAAAAAACCCACTTGAGTTGAGTGGGTTTTTACATTAATTTAATTGAAATAATATTTTGTTTCTAAAAACTTATCGCATTATAATTTACAGAAGGCCCTATAAAAAAACCATTGCAATAAAAACCAAAACCAAACGACAAGCCAACACCCCAACGTTTTGGTTTTTCTACAAAATTGAAGTTTTCAAAATCCGTGATTTGTATATTATCGTTAGAGCTTGTTATTTCGGTTCGATGCTCGCTGGTAAATAAACCTGTAGGTTTAACTCCTGTAAACGGAGTTATTGTTGCCTTGGCTCTAAAATCTATATTTAAACCGTTTTGGTTGGCAATTCCTTTTAAAGCATAGTCTTTTGTAAGTTTTTCGAATGTACGTTCGAAATTATAAGGTACAGGTTTATTAAACAACACATCAACACTATCTAATACAAACTCTAATTTAATATGTAAAGCATTATACTTTTTGCGCCAACCTTTTGCAGCTTCTTTAAACTGATTTGATTCTTTACTTTTTTCTGATAAGTAAACTTCTAGTTGCTCAGCCGTACCTTTGTAGGTGAGTTTTTCGGCTACTTCTAAACCAATTGCATTAATATAATATTCAATTGTATCTGCTTTCGCTAATTCGTTGTTTTTTAGCGTGGTTTTAAACTGTGCAGTTTCTTCGCACTGATTAAACAGCAATACCGATAATATAATTATAAGTGCTATTTCTATTGTGTTTTTCATTCTAAATAAGGTTTAGGGTCTACTAATTTGCCGTTTTTCCAAATTTGCACGTGTAAATGATTAATCATTTTTACTAATTTTTTACGCTCCGATTTTTTAAGTAGTTTGTTTTTTTTAGCTCTTTTAGCATTATGATATTTGGCAATATCCATAGCGTAGCCAACTCTTTGACCAGCGCAAACTGTTTGCCCAACTTTTAAATTAGCATGTTCTAAGTACATTAACCAAACTCGATAAGTATCATTTGTGACTTCCACATATCTAAATTGCAACGCATTTTTGTAAGCATACCCTATTTTTGTTACTACACCATCAATCATAGAAACTACACTTTCGCCAGGAACAGAAATTATATCATGTCCTTTGTGTTTGCGTGTTCCTCTTTTCGCTCCAAAATGCCCAAAACCTGTTGGGTCGTTTCCTCTGTCAATTATTTTTTTTAATGGTAGATGCATAGTTAATTTGCTATTTTATTAATTATACTCCTGTAAGTGGTGCTTACTTTAATATCTATTTCTGTCAACTCAATAGAATTAAAGCTAACATCATTATCTGTAGCTATACTCATATACACAACAGCATCATCTTCTTCTGTTAAATGATATCTCTTTACAAATTTTAAATAAGAAAATGTTATTTGCTCTTTAAAATATATGTTTTTCAGCAAGCCACTCCTTAGCTTCATTGTTTCAACCAATAAACTACCTTCCTTTTCTAACTCATGAAGCGTATGCAAATAAGGCTCATCTATTTCAACTCCTTTAAATTCCTGATCTATTTGCGTGCCATCGTCTTTTTCTCCAAATAACGCATATACTTTTTTAGGCTCTACTTTTCCGTTAATAGCTACAAATACTATCACTCTAGTCGCTTTAGTGTTTTTAAATAAAACTTTTGTTACAACTTCTAAAGAGCTGTAAAGCTTCATTTTCATTAAGTTAGACAATAAGCCGATATTAAAGCCTGACGCTGTTTTATCTTGCTTTAACGCTGTTATTTCGTCTTTCTGCTTCTTATCTTTTCGATCGGTCGCGTACTTGTAAAAACCAAACAAAACAGGCGCTAAAACCCCTGATAGCTGTAAAATATTCTCAATCATTTAAAAGGAATGGCTTAAATATTATTTTAATTGTTTGTTTTTTAGAACAGGAGTTCTATTTTGATGCAATTTGTACTGAATTACAGCACTTATAATAATCATATAAACCACAAAATCGGTAGTTTCAGGTAAATCAAAATTCATTTTTTGGCGCAAAACCTGAATTAAATAATCTCCTAACCTTAACGCCACCAACGACCAAAACAGTCCTTTAACGACATCAATAAGGTTGTCATTTAACCAAAATTTAAGGTTGAATTTTTCCTTACTTGGTAAATAATACAGTTTTATTGCTATAATTCCTTGCAAGCTCCAAAACATACCTGCTAACCAAACTTCTACTGACTGACTTCCTAATATTTGTTTTAATAATTCCATTTTTTAGGTGTTTTACAATTATTTTATCAAAATATAAGTATCACCATATACACGAATTAACGTCGCGCTTTGACCGATACTATCCTCATCACCAATTGCCAACGAAGTAGATCTACCGTTTGCAATTACATCTATAACAACACCACTACCCGCCACAAAATTAACAGCCTGACTTGTCGTACTAATTAACCACTTTCTATTTGTCACACCTGCAGGAATAGTTAAGGTTGCCGCTGAACCAAAACTTCCATGAAGATAACTCCCTTTAGCATCACTTAAAGTACCAAAAGTACTGCTCATTGTCATGGCTGGCTCAAAATCGGCAGGTGTTTTACCATTCCAAGCACCGATAAAATCATTTGCTGTTGCTGAACCAGTTTGTGTTGAGTTTCCTCCGCTATCAACACCCCATTTAGCTTGTGTAGTACCCGCATAATACCTAAGTAAACCACTTCCGTTTCCAGCGCCATATCCAAAACTGAAATTCCCTGTTCCGTTACCTAAAAAACCTAAAGAAGCGTTTAACCCTGTTACACGAAGTCCTTGATTTTCAAGTATTATATTTTCATTTTGAAAGTTAGTAGCTTTTAAACTCCCAGTCATGGTATCGCCAGACTTTTTAACAAAACTATCAGGGTTTAGATTACCGCTGTGATAATTAATGTAAATAGGTTTATCATCTCCAAATATAGAATTTTCATATACATTAGTATGTAATTCATTCAACAATGAACTAAAACCAAAATAAGAAGCTTCTAAAGAAGTGTACAAATCTATGTACACATATATAGATGCAGTGCCATCATTATTATTAACTACTCTAACTTGACTAAATGGTTTACCACTATCACTTTCAATGATAGTTTGTATATTTAATCTATTAGTAGAAGCTGAAGCATTAACTGTTACATACATAGTAGCCCCATTTGACATACTTGATTCAGAATATCCAGCTCCTCCTGTAAATTGAATAATACATCTTCTTGAAGTACCTATATTAAGCGTAACCACCTTACACCATTTATCACCATTTGAAGAAGAAGTGTTATCTGATACTTTCCATTTTTTAACAAAATTATCATCAACAGCCTTAGTAGTTGGATAACTTATATTATTAGGACTTATAAAATTTGGCGACTTGTTTATAGTTTCTTCTTTTTGAGCCAAACTTATACTAATGTCTTCTGTTAAACCATTTAAAAGCTGAAACTCTTCGTTCGACACCGAACCATCAGCAATTTTACTAGCATTGATATTGCTTGGCAAAGTTGTTAAATACCCATTATTAGCTGTAAAAGCATCTACTTGCGCTTCTGACAACTGCGTGTTAGTATCAACCGTGTGGTCGCCAATTGCGTAGTTTGCTAGTAAACTACTCATTTCGTTTCGGGTGAAATAATCACTTAAATCTACTTCTACCCCTTGTAAAAAAACAGACCTTGGAATTTTACGAACTTCATCATTTGGTGCTATAACCAGTAAACTGTCTGATACTACACCTGTGATAACGTTTTTAAGTTTAACCTTGGTGTTATGCACCGTGGTTTGAGCAAATGTTAAAACTGTAAATAGTAATGCTAAAAATGTTATTTTTTGTTTCATAATTTATTCTTTTTCAAATGTTAAAAATGGTGTTTCGGTTGATGTTGTTGTGTTGTACTTTACAACAACATCTCCTGTTTCTTTAAGCTCGACACAAGCAGTTAAATTTGGATTATCTGCATGTGTAAGCGTAATTTTGTGCGGTTGAATTTGCTTCTCTAACGCCGCAACTCTCTCTGTTAATGTTGACATATATTTGTTTTAAATTAATGGTATACCTTCTATTGGGTTTATCACGTTCCATGCCGCCCTATCATCTGCACTTTTGGTAGCATCTATACACATTGCCATTTGCCAAACTTCTGTTGCGCTCCATTGCACGTTATATACAATATCGTTGTTTTGGCGTGTTGATAATTTTGTTGGATCTGTGTTGTTTAGGTGCTTGTGTAATTGGTATTGGCGTGTTTTTATTGGTATGGATGGTGCTGGTGGATTGTTTAAAATATTATATCTGCTGTTTTGCCATATATATGATTTAAAATCATTTAAGGTGATGTATATCTTATTTGATACTCCAGGAGCTGGTAAGTTTGAAAAACTTGCTACATAAATAACATATTCGTTTGGTGTAACTATTACCCACTGATTGGTAGTGTCGTTCCAAATGGCTATTTGTGGTGTTGTGCCAGAGCCTACATCTATAATTGCATACGAGTTAGGCTCGCCAACAGGGTGTGCTGCTTCTAATAAAGATAAAGAGGTGTATACGCCATAGTTTTTATTTGGTGATGCAGCGCCTGTTAAACTATCTAAAATATTTGCATGATTTTCGGTAACTCTACCAATATCTTCAAAATCTTCGGCTGTTACCTCTGTGTTTCTATCAACTACAGGTCGAATATTGGTTTTATTTTTTGTTAAATCATTTAATCTATCTGCTACCATACCTATTATTTTATAAACTAAATGTGCTTTTTGTGTTTTTAAAACTTACTACCGCGCCTGCTGACTTTGGTTGATAATTAGTAAATAAAACAGGGTTGGCATTTATTAAATTAATTGCTTTTTTAAAATATTCTTCAGCAGCAACAATGCGCTCTTGTTTTAAATTAGATAACTGCACTTCTGTTAAAGGATTTGTTTTGTAACCCGGTAATTCATCAAACTGTTTGTACATACCAGATGCGGTTAATAAAAACGCTCCGCTTTCTACCGCTTTTGCAACGGTATAATGCACTTGACTGGCTTGTAAAAATTCTAACACTTGTTTTGTTGTAGTGTTTGCTTCTGTTTTAATTGTAGCTATTGTAGCTGCATTTAAAACATTGGTAAAGTATTGGTGGTGGGTTTCTAACATATAATGGCGTAGGGCTAAAAATGTTTGGCGGCTATTGGCAATACCAAACCACCTGTGAAATGTTTCTGTTTGGTTTACAAACAACTCGTTAAATATGGTGTAGCTTTCTGTTGCCGTCCAAGTGATAAAAGTATTGGTGTTGGCTTCCATTATTTTTAAGGCTTCATCAATTGCTTGCAAGCCTGCATCTAAAAGCGACCTTCTTAAATCTCTTATTTGCCACCATTCGGCAGGTTTAGAGTTGTTACTATTAACTACTGCAATACCACTATCTGAAACTTGTACGTTTGCGAGTGGCAGGTATATAAACCACGCTAAGTTTGCAGATGCTTCTCTTAATAATTCAAATACTTTAACTTCAATTATATCTGTTGGCACTGTAGTTACGTAATCGTTGTAAATTATATCGCCTACCAAGTTTTTAATGTACTTCCTGTCAGCTTGTTTTACGTAAGGCTCTAAAGATTCCCAACTAATATTTTTATTAACGGAAACGTATTTTTTAACATCATCGATTGTTTTTAATAGTGTTGCCATTTATAAAATATTTTGAGTTCCTGTTGGATTTACATCCAACGTTGTTAATTCGATATTACCAAAACCACCTTCTAATTCTTCATCCCAACCATTATAATCTCTTATAAATTGCCAAGGATATAAACTGATTTCTCTTTTACTTTTAAATAATGAGGTAAGTATTGAAAATGCTTCTCTTTTATCGGAGCCTGAACCTGTGTTCATTTTTCCACCAGGTATTCCTGCGCCTAATAAAGATGGATCTACACCTAAAGCAAACATAATTTCGGAATTGGCGGCAGACGCTTCTGGTAAGTAAGCGCCGTCTTTTAATTTATTGTCTACAGCTTCTACTTCGATACCTTTTACCCAATTTTGGTTTTGATCTAAATAGGTTACAGATTGGATAGATTTACCAGCGTTTTTATTACCAGACAAATGGCTATCGATAGCATTTGTTAACTGATCTCTAATTTCCTTGCGTTTTTCTGGTGTGTATTCTAACCAATCTGCACCATAGGTTCTTTTAAAATATTCTTCGGATATGTGAACGATATATTTTACGTTAATTTGGTTGGTAAATAATGCTTTTTTAAACTCCGGTATTGAGTTTGCAACGTCCATCCAACCATTATGATACACCGCATGCCAATCGGCTTCGGGATAATAGGTTTCGTTCATTAACGGATAAAAAGTAGGCATCACAAATTTGTGAATCTTCTTCTTTTTACAGTATTCTTTTACTTGATCGGCAGACCAATAAGAGTCTATTACTGGTATTTTTTCTACAAAATCACTTGTAACATCAGTATTCGCTTCCCAATTATGGCAATAGAAAATGTTTTCTATTAATCCTGTTTTTGGATTGATTGGTTGGTACCTGCATTTAGAAGCTTGTAACCTACGAGTGCTGTATATTTTACTGTAATCTTTAGATAAAATAAATTCGGGCTGCGATACATAAAAGGTTTCTAAATCGGCAATATGCTCGTTCCAAAATCGCTCTAATCGGTTGCGCTTAAAAAAGGTTTGTATGTCTTTACCAGCTTCTTTTAAGGTGATTATTTTCTTTTTTAATTTACCGTTAGCATCTCCTTCATTTTTATATAAATGAAAGCCTTGCCCATAATGGGTAGATTTTAAGAAGCGTAAACCTGCACTACCTGATCCGTTTAATCGTAGTGCTTGTAAAAAATTATCTGGGTATTTATTGTCGGCACCCCAAGGAACAAATGCCTTGGTGTTTTTGGTATTTGGATTTACAACGGTGTGCTTTGCTTTGGTATCACTACCAAAAGAAAACATAGCCTTAGAGCCAATTCCGAAAGCTACATCGCCGTGACTTATAAATTTACCCATTAATAGATTACTTTTTTATTGTTAAACTCGATTATAAACCGAATGTGTATTTTTTTTCGCTCGCCATTTGACAAGCGTATGTTTCTTGTTTTGTTCTGAAAATGATGCGGATTTTTGCGTTCTTTTAAAACTTTTGGCTGCATTGTTCTTAATGCTTCAACCGAGGTTATACGCTCTTGTTTTTCTTTCATTACCAAACGAGCTTCGGTATATGAATTTAACTTACCACCTTTTTTAGAATACCTATTTAGCGTTCGAACTTTTATTGCAAACGGTACAGCCTGCCCATCTTTATCGGGCGTTTTCATTTGCTGTAACACATCTTTTAAATATATAGTTTCGGCTAACATATAGGCAAGATGGAGAAACATTGCATCTAAAAAAAGGACATAAAAAAACCACTCGGTTTGAGTGGTTTTTGGGTTTTAATAATAGCTCTCGGAATAAGATGCGGAACAATTATCTGAATCAATTTTAAAATCTAAAGGAGTTCTGATAAAGGTTATAATTCTAATTTCAGAACTTTGATGTTTTAGCATAAAATGGGTTTCATTTCCTTTTGTAGCTTGATAAAACCGAGGTTGTTTTCTTTTTAGCTCTTCTTCTAAATTAAAATCGGGCAAGAAATGTTTAATTCTTTGTATAATTAATTCATCTTTTTGCTTTAAAATAGATGAATTAATATGATTTAAAAGCTCTTTCTTAAAGTCTTCATTTATCTTGCTAAAAGATGAATTACCTCTACCTGCATCAAGCGAATTGGAAGCAATCAGTTTAAGATTAGTTCCATTTGACATTTTAATATGAATTTCTTTCTCCATACTCAAATATACAAAATTTGCATTTGTAATAGCAGTTTCTGAAATTGAAGTAGCACTATGTTCGGTTTTCGTTTGGTCTTCATGGTTTGTTCCGTAAACAACCATGGCGTTAATGTTAGCGACTAACATTAAGCTAAAAAGAATAAAAAATATTTTTTTCATACTTCTAAAGTATTACACTGACATTCATATAAAAAGGACATCTAATTTAACTACAAACACTATCTATATCTGTCCAATCATCGGCAGAAACTATTAGTGGTTGTGTACCTGATATTTCGCCTGTAAATCGGTACCCATATAGTTGCTCGTTAAAAGTAGGCCCTACTTTTTGATTTTTTACATTTTCTACTTTAAACTTATTAAAAAGAAAGTGGTTTTTGTCGGTAGCATCTTGGCGCATACGTGCTATTATTTTTAAACCCATGGCTTCGCTTTCGTCTAACATTTGGTTTTGCTCGTTAAAATTTCCTAGTTCTGGCTTGTACCAAACGGTAAATGCAAAGTTTCGGTTGTGTACTGATTGATTCGTGCGACTGTTACTAAAATCGCTCTCGTGACTTTCGGCTGTTAAACATGGTAGCTTTGCCGAACTTCTGAAAGAACCTTGTATTTCGGCTAAGTCCATGCGGAAAAAATCTTCTACACCTATTAATTTTTCCTGTAAGTTTTTAAAGTATGCTATAATTATACTGTGTGATATTGTTGCCATAGGTTTTATTTCAAGTCTCTTATATCTTTATCGTAGATGGCTAAAAAATCGGTTGCCAATAAATTTTGAGTGGTTTTTAATTTTGATGGATCACCTTTTATTTTGTCGAGTATAATTTCGCCAAACGGTGTGTATTTACTGCTTAGGGTTGGTTGGGTTATTTCTCTTTTAGGAAATATGTTTTTATAGGTGTCTATAAAATTATTTCGGCAACCTTCGTAGGTATAAGCTATTGCTAGTTTTGTTTTGTAATTTACATTCACAAAGTTCTTAGCGTTGTTATCTACTAATAATTTATTGAAATTTTGGCGAGTGTCTACTTCTGTGGCGGTGTTATCTGTTACTCGGTATAAAGTGGCACATAACGCATTTAAATAGCCTACGTTAAAAGATTGTTTCCATTTGTAAAATAAAGAATCCGATAAAGAAAACTCGCCAATAGTAATATTTCGTAAACGTGCTGCAGGACCATAATAGATAGTGTTTTTTATTTTTAGGTTTTCTTCAAATACTGTTCTACTATTTTTTTCGAAGATGAACTTTGTAAGTTCTGCGTATTCTTTTGGTTGTATTTCTTTTAAAGCTATTCTTATATGTTGGTATTTATTACCTCTTAGAAATTCTTTTGCAACGGAAATGTATAAGCGTGTTCGGGTTTCTAATTCGGCTTCCTTGTTATCTCTAATTTCAAAATGGTAACACTCTATCTGAAAAGCAATATTTTCTAATTGCTTTTTTGATAACTCGTTCCATGATGTTGGTAATGTTAGTTGTATTTCTTTCATTTTAAAAGTGTCATAAATAGCCAAATAATAAAAAAGATGTTATAAAAAATATGAAATAATGAAGCCCATCTATGTTTCTTAACATTGAATAAATCTATATATCTTTTTGAAGAGAAACGGGCATCTGTAAAATTTACATAAAGAAATAAGAAAACGATTATTACTGTATTCATTTTGTTTAGTTTTTAAATTTAACAGCAAGTTGGTAAATGAAAGTGTTTTAAAAAAGGACAGTAATTAAACTTTAGGTATTACAAAATAGTATAAACCTTCAGCTTCTTCTTTTTTACCAAGTGATGTTTTGAAATTTAAGCTTTGTAATGCGGTGTAAACATCTGTATCATATACCCATTTAGCAGGCAGTACAGTTATTACCATTGCATGAATTTCTTCTAATGTTTTAGGCTGTGCGTTTTCATCTTCTGCAGTTACAGGTGTAAAACAAGAAGATAGTAATTCTTTTATTTCTTGTGAGTATTCGGTTTTCATTATTAGATAAATATAGCAGGTGTTGTCTGGTTCACTTATGCTTTTTGGCAGGTTAACCATCGGCTCTTACGAGTACCGAACACCTGCCAATTATCTATATATCATAGAAAATTATTAAAAGCTTACTACATAAGTGATTTGACGATTCAAATATACAATTTTTATTATTCTCACAAATAAAAAACCAACTTACTGACTATTAAGTTGTTAAGTTTATTTTTTGTTATTTATTTTCTCATTTTGCGCTCAAATACAACGCCGTAGCCTACGAATAAATGACTCTTGCCATTTAAAAAGTTAAGGTAATATGAAAGCCTATTTTAAATTTACAGTGTTGAGTTTGGCAAATCTTCTGTTGTTTTTAATTGATTACCAAACAGTTCACTAAACATTGAGTAGATTGGATAGTCAAAAGTATCAGAGAAGTGGGTAGTGTGTTGTTGCTCCTCGCTCTTGCGTTGCTCTGGACGTTTGTCCTTCTTTAAACCTGATGATGTATCTATAATCTCGGCACGCTCTAACGATATAATTAAGTTAGGACAATTAGATGAGTTGATTCTAATCTTAGGCAATCGACCACGCCCATCTTCTCTTAGCATTACATTAATAAGCCTAAATTTATCCATATAATGTGGATTATTACCCACCGTCATCAGGTGCACTTTCCAGCCTGCGTTACGTAATAGTTGTGCTGCCTGCTCGGCAAAGGTTAGCTTACTATTGGCTACTCTGCTATTACCTTGCCTATCACCATAAAAACGGATAGTTTTAACTGGATAACTTGCGTAATACGGTATAAACTCTTCTAAGAATAGGTGATCTAATATCTTTGGAGACTTTACATAAAACTCCTTTAAAACTTTATACTCATTGCCTTGCAGCTGCGATACTGTTAAGGTATTAATATTAGCACCCCAATCTACCGAAATTAACAAAGGCTGTGAGGTATCTAAATCAGCATCTTGTTTACAATTAAAACTGGTACCATCTAACTTTTTTAAATCTAAAGTTTCTAAGTAAGCATTGTTATGTTTAGTGTAATAGTGAATATCAGGGTTTAATTGAGCATAATAACCATCGGTTATTTCTTTAGGGCGAATGTTTAGCATTTCAGCATCGTAAATAGTAGGATTTGTGTATGCCTGCTTCATGTACTCAAAATAATCAGGTCTTAAATTATGTAGGTTACAATGTGCCGTTGCTTTTATAAACACAGCCTCTTTTGGGTTACTTCTTGCATACTCCTCCATATCAGTAAACCATTTACCTTTCTTAGTTAATGGCGTAGAAGAAGTAAACACTTCACTGTGCAATAATGGTGCGTTTTTAAATATTTCTTTCTTGGCTCTGTTGGTGTTTTTTACATTAATAGCTAATTTTTCGTCATCAAACAAAGCAGCTTCATCGCCACGAATAGCAAAAGAATTTAAACCACGTCCGCTATCTTTATGATCTAAACTTACCATTTGAAAAATACAACCATTACTAAAATGGATAATATTATTAAAAGCATCTGGAGCTTGAAAAGGCATTTTAAAACCCATCTTTTTACCAGCCATCGAGCCTACTACATAATCTATGTTTTCATAAATACCAAATAACTCTAAACCTTCCTTTATTGCCGGTAAAAATCTACTCAATATTTGACTATAAGTAGAACCAACCATCGCAAAGGAAGCTCTTGGCATTTGTTTAAGCAATTGACCAGTATCGTAACCTAAGTAGGTGGTTTTACCCATTCCACGTCCACCTTCTAAATATTTTTGCTTTTGTGGAGAAAGAGCCATTGCTAACTGTGCAGGATTTAATAATACTTTTTTACTTTTCATCCTTTACTTCTTCATGCGGTACATCAACAGCATAATTATTAAAATCTACAACACCTTTATTTAATACTGTCATTAATGCTTTTTCTACAGATTTAGGAATTGAAATATCATAAATTTGCGCCTGTAGTTTCTCTGGGTTAAAATTAGATTCTTCTTTATCTAAATCTGCTAATTTTATCATTCTATCTAAACACTTACCCATGGTTTCTAGGTTTTTGTCTTTAGTGGCCATTTGAAAAAGCTTCTGGTTATATTCAAAAATTATATAACGCCAACCTTCCTTTCTGCTTTGGGTAATATCTCCAAATAAAGAAAGTGCTCGGTTTATATCTCTATAAGCAGTTGCTGATGAAACACCAAACTGCTGTTTTAATATTTTTACAGCTTGCTCTCTACCGTGCCAATTTAAAAGCAATGAAAATGCAGTTTCCCACCTTTTTTTCATTTCTTCTTCTGTTGCAGATAGTTTTATCTTACTTTCATCTAAATAAGAAGCTAACACATTTTCGAAATGCGTGTCTTTGGTATCTAATGTTACTACGCTACTCATTTATAAAAAATTGATTAATAGTTTCTTTGGCCAAAATTTGTCCATTTCTTTTTACTTCAAAATTTCGATTATTATCTCGCATATATTTAACCCATCTTTTTACATCAACATCAACATATTTCTCATCAAGTTCTACTCCTCTACATATACGCCAATTCTTTTCACAAGAAATTAATGTGGTACCAGAACCTAAAAAACCATCAAAGACAATACTATTTTTTTGAGTAGAATTACAAAGTAAATAGCCAATTAAAGGCAGTGGTTTCATTGTTGGGTGCTCATCACTTCTTAAAGGTTTATCATACTCTAAAATTGTAGATTGTTTTCTGTCGGAAAACCATTTATGTGCGGCTCCTGGTTTCCAACCATACAAACATGGTTCGTGTTGCCAATGATAATCACTTCTACTCATTGCAAAGGTGTTTTTGGACCATATTAAACATTGGCTTAATTTTAAACCTGAGTTTACAAAAGCACTTCTAAAGTTGATGCCTTCAGTATCTGCATGAAAAACATAAATACTACCACCTTCTTTTAAGAATGAAAACACTTGTTTATAAAAATCAAATAGAAAATTGTAAAAATTATCATCTTTCATTTTATCATTTTTAATACCTTCTCTTGGCGTATTTACACCACCAACATAATCTACATTATAAGGCGGATCTGTTACAACACAATCAATCTTATCTTTACCTAAAAGTTTAATATAAGTTTCTTCTTTAGTAGAATCTCCGCAGATTATTTTATGAGTAATATTTTTATCAAGTGAAGTTAATTCATAAACATCTCCAAATTTTGTAATTGGTTCGGTAGGCAGTTCTGGTTCAAACGGTTCTTCTTCTTCCGTTCTAAATTCTTCTGGAATAATATCTTCCGGCAAAACAATTTCGTCTACATTTAAACCTAAAGCATCTAAATCAATATCGTCAAAAACATCGCTTAAAACGTCTAAATCCCAATAACCTGTGGGTACATTAGATGTAATATTATATTCTTTAAACTCTTTTTCTGTTAATGTTCTGGACGGAATTCTAACGTCAATTAAATCTTCACCTTTGCCAAGTTCCATTAAAACCTTAATTCTTTGGTGACCTGCAATAATTACATTGTCTGTGTTTACTGCAGGGATTTCGGCAAGGTTAAATTTTTCAATACTATTAATTAATAGTTGTTTTTTTTCTGGAGTTAGAATTCTCGGATTGTAATTGTAAGGAACTAAATCCTTAACCTTCCTTTTTTCTGTGGTCCATTGTAGAGTAAGTGTCAAATCGCTCATAAAAGATTTTTTATTGTTTTAATATTTATATTTTTTTGATGAATTTCTTTTTCTCCTTTATTAATCTTATTTTCTATTAAGTGTTGCTTATGCTTATCAGGTTCGGTTTCTAAATCAGAGTACCAAACATCAACACGCTTTTGTTGTTTAGATTTGCTACTTTCTAAATTTCTGCGGATTTTATCTAACTGCAATTCGCTCATTTTTGAGTAGTCTTTATTTTTTGAAGGCAGTATTGTTTTAAACGTATTCCAATGGTGTAGCTCTTTCCAAATTAAATCACGTTCCTCTTCTAAATCATCAATAGTTAGCATTATTTTTAACGCTTTTTCTTCGGCATTGGCAGGTAAATCATTAAGCAAAAACTTTAGTTCTATCATTTTAAAGAAAATGTTTCTTGCTCTAGCGTATCTAATACGCAACTCGGCAGGCAAATCGCCAATACGAACCATGGCAAACTCCTGTTGTAAACTTTCTTTCTTTAAAGCATTTCTGTTCACTTCTACATTAATAGTTGCTTGTGTGGTTGGTTTTTTGGGAGTAGTAGCAACTGTCAAAGATTCCTTTACAGTTGGTTTTACCTTTGTAGTACCATTTTTGTATTTACGCAGTTCGGCTACCAGTGTAGCCATATTTCGGTTGGTTTTACCTTTGTTAAGTAACTTTAATATGCGTGTTTTTTTTACAGGCAATGTTGCGTAAATAGCAACACCTTGGTGGTAATCTTTAGAGTTTTTAAACCAGTTAACAATAGCTTCCATAAGGTAAAGAACCCAAAATGGCAAGAGTTAAAAAAGGACATAAAAAAACCACTCGGTTTGAGTGGTTTTTAATCTTTGTAACTGATACAATGTTTTTTAATACTTAATTTTAAAAACCACTGTTCGCCTTTTTATTATTTTGAAGATCATTTTCTTTATTATATAAATCCATCCAAGCATTATAATTCCATATTCTTAAATTCACTAAAAATGAAGTAGTACTCAATGTATTATATTTCTGCGGAAAAATTTGTATAATTTTTGTTTTATCTTTATTAAATAAAATTAAACCCCACTTACTACCTGAGCTCGCATAATTTAAAGGAGCGTTCCAATATTCATTGTCTAAAAATATTTCATACCCTAAATCTGTAAAGAAAGATCTTGTATGAATTAAATAATTCCTAGCAGAATCATAGTCCATACCTAAAGAAAAACCTTTTGGAGTTAAAACAACGCAACTTAATTTTTTATCTAAAAAAATAAAATTCTGCCTATAAATTCTATAATAAAAATTATTCCCTAAATCTACCGATATATAATTGTTTTTGTTTTTTTTAAACTCTTTTTTGGCTTCTTTTGGGGTCATTTCAAATTCTAAGCCTTTATATATCGATTGAGAAAAAATTAAATTAGAAACTAAAAGAAACAATAATAAGATACCTTTTTTCATAATAATTATTTTTTAATTGAATATCAAAAGTAAGTAAAGTTAACGCATAAAAAAACCCACTCAATAATGAGTGGGTTTTCTTAATTAATAAAAATCAACTAACAACGTATTAAAAAGTATTTATTTTGGTTTCGGCAAGTTGCTTTAGGTTTTTGTTAGCTTTTACTTCTAACAACCAATTAACCTCTTGCTCAGAAACGGCTTGCAAAATTAACTTTGCTATTCTTTTTTCTGATAGTTTTTCCTTCTTTAAAAAACCAATTGCCTCTTCGGTAATGGTTATAAAAGGAAACGCTTTATTTTCGTACAAAGCCAAGTATTTAGAGTTAGACACCTCCTCTCTAGTATCTAATCGTCCAAAATTTGGTATATGATATATTCCTGGTCTTATGGTAAACATTAGGCAGGAGTAAACTCAGTAATTACACCTGTGTAAACTGGCGCTGGGCAACCTTGCACATCTGCAAATTTAAGTGGTATACCTACTAAATCGCCTGCTTTTGCACCTGTACTTGGTGTTGCTTCGGTCATAAAAGCGGGTGACTTGGCGCTACCTAACTGCACATTATCTCCGTTTAATTGAGGAATAATAAAGATCATTGGTACATTTTGGTATTTACGAATAAACCCTTTACTCTTTGCCGAAATATTTGGTAACGTTGCCGAGAATGTATTGGTAATAGATTTACTACCTTTTTCTCCTTCGGCAGCAGTTTCTACCATTCCTGTTTCAGGCAAAATACCTATTTTAAAAAATCCTTTACCAACAGGAAAAGTATGTGGTCCTTCAATAGTCGCTGCTGCTTCTAAAGTAGTAACGGTATCTTTACCCGGTAAGGCCACTATAGTTTCAAAATCACTAACAGGGCAAGCAAAAACATCAATAGGAGAAACTCCTGGTACATTTTCGGCATTGGCGCAAAAATCTAAATTATCGGTTACAATTGTATCTGTGCTCATATTAATGAATTTGTTCTAAATAGTTACTATTTCCGTTTACTAGCTCAAGCATTATTTCTTCATCTTCAATAATTTCATTGATAGAAGTACTAACACCATCGATATTTAAAGTGCTTGGTGCCGATTTTTTAAATCTAAATCTTTGCCCTCTATCGTCTTTAAATACTTTTCTTGTATCCTTCTCAGGATTTTTAGCAGATGTTTCTGCAATAGCAGCTTCATCGGCTTTTTTATCTTCAATAGCTTTCGCCTTTTTATCTGAAGCTGATTTATTAGCAGCTCTTAATTTATTGGCTTCTTGTTGCCTTAATTGAGTTGCATTTAAAACAGGAGCACCTGCCAATGCTTTATCCTCTTCTGATGCATTTAACTCAGCAGCTTCTTTGTCTGCCAATACTTTAGCCTCTTCTGATGCTTTTACTTCAGCAGCCTTATCAGCTGCCGAAGTATCTACATTATTATTTTTTTTTGCCATAATTTCTAGAATTTTAAATATTATGCAACAGTTACACCGTCAAAATCATAATATTTTTGGTTTAATACTGTTGAACCTAAACCATATTCAGCATCAATGTAATTAGCTATATAAACCATTTCATTAATCCAAAAATCATATCCTAACCAGAACTCCATAAATACTTTAACCTTATAGTCTTGTATTTGTACAGAAGTTACTTTTGGTGGATTATCAATTTTATCAATCATCTTGATAAGATTTCTTTCTGGGGTAGCAAAAATTAAATCATCGTTCAATTCTGGTAAAGCAATAATTTCACGTTTACCTAGACGAGTTTTTAATGTGTCATTTTGAAACTTATTTTGTCCAAATTGTTCTTCATACTGTAAAACATAACGCTCTGCGTTATTTTCACTCATAAAGATTTTTTTAATTTTTTTCTTTTGTTTAGAAGGTAATTTTCTTTCAAAAACAGTAACCTGATCAACAATATTAGTATCTGTTAAAGCAGTAACTGGAATCTTAAAAGCTGGGTGTGCTGCATCTGCTAAAATATTATCACAAACTTGCTTAATTCCATCTAACGATTGTCCGTAATTACCATCTGCATTTGCAGCAGAATAAACTCCGTTAATCGATAAATCAGCTAAATCATCTTGAATTTGGGGGTTAAATTCCTCTTTCATAATGTATTCAGAAATTGGCATTGTAAACATGTCTTTTTCTTCATCATAATGATCAGCGTAATACGTTCCTAAAATCTGAGATGGAATAATAGGGAAGTTTACTTTCTGGTGAAAGTTTTTTAAGATTTTACTCTTAATTTCTAATTCACCCATTTCTTGCCATTCCGCTTTAAACCCTTGAACCAAATGCCCTAAGATTGTATGAGGAGCAGGAAAATGCCCTTTTACTTTGGTAATAGTTCTACAATGTTTATCTAAAACATTTTCACTACTATGAATCATCGCAGGTACCAAGTGTGGATTTGCTGCTAAGTGTTGATTTAGCTCTTTAGCTACGTCTTCTATTTGCATGATTATTTAATTTTATAAATTGAACATTCAAGGTCTACATAACTAGGCATTTTTTTACCTTCTTGTTTTCCTTCTCCTAAATTGGTATGCATGTCTCCAGCTTCTCCACCTAATTCTGCAATTTTGTTTTTCATAGCAGTAAATGCAGTAGCAACATCGGTTACTTTTGCATCTCCTTCTAATTCTAACGATGTGTTTACCTCGTCTACAATTGCCGTGTTTGCTAATTTGGTGTTTAAGGCTGCAAATGCGCCTGCTACATCTGTTACTTTAGCATCGCCTTTTAACTGTAAAGATGTATTTACGTTATCTACAATTGTTGCATTTGCTTGGGTAACTGTATTGTTTTCGGTTTGTAAAGAGGCTAGTTTCCCTTCTACTTTACCAGCTTCTTCTTCGGTAAGCAATAAACCTGTTCGGTTTTCATCTACTTCAAAAGCAGTTCCTAAAACAGCTTCAATAGCTTTGTATGATTTATTCATTGGTACGGTTTTTTTTGGTGTTGGTGTGGTAGTATCCAAAACAAAATTCATTTTTGCGTAGTGCTTCATTAAAGCATCCGGACTAAGATTGTCTATATTTTCAGGAAGTGATTCTGATTCATTAGAAATAAGAATATCAGCAAAACCTTCTTCTTTTGCTTCTTTTGCAGTAAAATAGTTGTCCTTAAAATTTAAGTATTTTTCAATAGCTTCTTCTTCGGTAATATTAAGCTTATTAGCTATTAATGGCGCTAAAGATTTATCGTAACTATCTAGCACATCAGCCTGCTCTCTTAATTGTTGTGCGTTACCCCATGCGCCAGTAGATGAGTTATGAAACATTAATCTACTATTATCATACATGTGTAAAGTATCGCCAGAAATAGCAATTTCTGCACCCATTGAATAAGCAATACCATCAACATAAATATTAATATGACTTTTTGATGATCTAATTGCATTTACAATTGGAGTACCTTGATGGATATCTCCTCCTGGTGTATTTAAACGAACATTTATTGTTGGGTACGTTTTTTCTAATTCATTAAAGTCTTGAACGAATTTTTTATCTGTATTTATATATTCATAAGAATCCCAATCAAAACCACCAATAACCCCATAAATAAATATGGTGGCTTTTTTTTCAGCTTCATTCTTTACAATATTGTAAAATCCTTTGTATTGCTTGTTTTTCAAATTGTACTTTTTTAAGTATTATAACTTTGAAGTACAAGTATATGATTAGCAGTAATCTAAAAAAAGGACATTACAGTGAGGCTGCTAATTGAAGTGCTAAACCTCTAGTAAAAACATTAAAAGTAACTTCTTCAAATAATTTAGTACCGCCATAGCCAGTTCCTGTTAACTGAATACTATAGCCTTTTATTACATTAGGTTTTGCATTATTTAACTCGCTAAAACTAAAAAGTAAAGGTTGTGCTGTTGTACCGTACAAATGATTTGTTTCTCTTTTTGATACCAAAACAACTACTTCTTTATTATTATAGGTTTCTAATAATTGTTGTACATTTTTATCTTGTGGCGTAACTGTAAACGAAATTTTGGTTTTATATAGCTTACCAGGTGATTTTGCACTTGATGAATGATTTACTTTAATATTGTTTTGCAATAAATTTAAAAGCATTACCTGCGAAGAATCAGTAATATTTGTTATATAATCTTCAATAACAGCATCTGGAGTTAAGTGTGTAAAATTAGGTAAATAACTTTTTTCAAAAACTGCAATTTTATAAAAAGTATCTATGTGATGATCGTCAATATGATTCTTAATTTCTTGTATCATTTTTATAGGTTTTACAGGGGACAAATTCGGAATGTTCTGAGTTTGTCCCTATGGTATTTTAAGCTACTTTAGTATTTGAAATTGCTTCTTTTTCTTGTTTTTTACGTTTAAAATCTCGGTAAATAGAAGCTACTTTTAATTCATCCTCAGATATATTGTAAATATCTAAAAATTGTCTTATAATTTTAATGTAAGCATCATCATGTAACTTCTTGTTTATAAAGCAGTGAGAATACAACTCTCCTCTAAACATTTTATCAATAATTTTATTAAATACCTGACCTTTTTTTACACTAACAAAAACGCCATTTTTTAAATATTGATAATCCTTAATAACCACTTTTATAGATTTACTATATTTTTTCTTAGAAATTCCTAAATCGTTGTTTCTGTTTAATGATGAAAGAATAATGCTTCCTACAATATCAGAGCGTTCGGCAATAATTGTATCAGATCCGTATTTATGTACTAAATATCTAAAAACATGATCGGCAACCGGAATAGTTTCAGTAATTGAGTAATCAGAAGAATTCATAAGTGTTTTCTGTAAAAATAAAGAATTTTAATAATTATAGCTAAAATATCAGCTATAATTAAATTTCAAGAAATAATATTTAAAAAATAAAAGCTACCAAAGGCGACAAAAAACTGTAATTCTGTAATCTTAATTAAAAAAACACTGTAAACAATTAAAAAACAACACGTTAACTATTACAAAACAAGATTTATAGTTTTGTAATGGTTGAAAATTGATTTTGTAATTTTTGTAATCTTAATTTTTAGTTACAGTTTTTTTGTAATCTTAATAATCAATTACAAAATTAAAATATAAACTGTAATTAATAAAAGCCTTTAAAATCAACAGCTTGAAGTAGTAGTTTGTTAAAAATTACAAAATTACACTTTTTTTCAGCTTTTAGTTTTTCGGGGTTCGGGGCAATTGTCGTTTTTGCCGATTTTTTATTTAAGCAATGGAATCATCAAAAAAAATACTCTTAAAACAAAAAAGACTGTAAGGAGATAAATCCGTACAGTCTTTTTAATAATGATAATAACAGTGTCTAAATAGCTTGTTTTATTGTTTTTAGCGAATTTGCAGAAACATGGTGATATATTTCGGTGGTTTTAACTGAGTTGTGACCTAAAGATAAAGAAAGTGGTTTTATTTCGGTGCCATTATCTAATGCGTAGGTAGCGTATGAGTGTCTTAGTAAATGAAATGAAGCTGATGGCGAAATATACTTTTTTACAATTCGCTGAATACTCGATGCTGAATATTTTATTGAAAACTGACCATTAAACACATATTCTTTAGATTTATACTGATGCCAGTATTCTGTTAGTAATATTATCAGGTTATCGTTTAAAACCGTAGATCTATCCTTTTTACCCTTGCCGCAAATTACATTTAAAATATTTCTGTCTTTATCTAGGTGGCGCCATTTTAAGTTTATTACTTCAGATATTCTTAAACCACAACTTAACCCTAATGTTAAAATAGCTTTGTGTTTTAAATTTTTGATATTATTAATTTTTACAGCTAATAATTCAGCATCAATAACTTTCGGGAGCTTCTTTTCTTTCCTGGGTCTTTCAATTTTATTTAAATGGAGGTTTTTTTGTTAATAATGTATTTTGCATATAATTTAAGACTACCTATTATTTGGTTTTGTTGAGATATGGAGGTGTATTTATTTGATAATAAGTAATTTTCTATATCTCTAGTTGTTATATGATAAGGATTTTTATCTAATTGATGTAAAAACTTCTCTAAATAACACACATATGTTTCTATTGTTTTATTAGAGTAGTTCTTATTAGTTAACTTTTTAATATAAATTTCTACAACTTTCATAACTTTTCTCTTTGTTTGCAATGGTTTAACTTATGTGGCTTCTATATCATAGTTAGCAACAATAAAAAAGGGCGCTCACTGTTGCGGCTGTGCGCCCAAATCTATTACTCGCCTTCAAAATGAAATATCTTATCATCCCAATTGTAAAGTATGGTAGTATTTAATTTATTAGAAGAATAATCAATTATAGAACATAAATCTGTTTGATCTTCCTTTTTTCCAGAATGAAATTCTAAATCAACTAATTCATTATATAAATCAAAATCTTTAACAATACTTTTTAAAATATCTTTATTTTCAGCAGTTAAATCAACAGCAATAGACATAATTTCGCCAGAATCATAAATATCAACTCTATCAACATTTACTTTTAACTCATTAAATTTGTCTTGTAAATTTATCTCGTTTTTTAAAAATTCACTTGTAAAGCATTTTTCTACAAGCTCTTTTACTTTTTTACTAAAATCTGTTTTTACTTCCATTCTATTTTTATTTAAAAATTAATATTCTTATGTATTTGGTTTTTATCAAAACCACGCCCTTTTTTACATTTGGTAACACCGTATAAAAATAAAAGGGCAAAGTCCTTATTCGGTGGTTATTTCGTGTTTGGTTAGCTTGTAAATTCCTTCGGAATTTCCTCGCACCCAAACCCTTCTATTCTTATACAATTTAGTTAGCGGTAATCAAATTCACGACCACCACAATCAAGACATTTATCGCCTCCATAATGGTCAGGCAATATATCATCGCTTTTACATTTTACGCAAAACCTAGTTTGTAAAGGCTTGTCAGCATCACACCTAGAACAAGAAAGACTACCGCTAACACTAAATAAAGATAAAAGCTCTTCTTTTGCTTCCTTAGTGGTTATATCTCCTAGTTTAAGTTCTGTTACTATTTGTATCATTTGTTTTTTCATGTCGCTTCAATCCTTATTTGTGGCACGTTACCAGCAAATAAAAAAGCCGACCAATATTACGGCTTACTCTAATTTTTTAACGTAACTTTTATTACTTAAACATTCTTTTATATTACTCATTCTCCATAAAGCTTGTTTTTCTTCGGTTGTGAGTGGTTTTTGTTCTTTTATATCATTGTCGTAAGTTGTATCTCTAAATAATCTATGTTTTTGAATATATGCACTTGTAAAGTCGTTTAAAAATTGTTTTCGCTCTTTATCAAAGTTGCTTAAATGAAAATCAATCATTTCTAATATTTGTATATGTTGGTAATCAGTAACTTTTGCACAAACTTCTCTATATCCTTTAACTCCATAGATTTCTTTACTCCCAACAACTTTAAATAAAATTTGAGTAATTAACTTATCACTTAATTTTGTAGTGTACTTGTAAAATCTATCTTTTGGTATTTCCTGGTTAATATCTTCGATTGTCAATCCGTGTTTATTAAGCATTCGGTTTAACATAAGTTCAGCGTTAACTTTTTCACCAGCAACACCTCTTTTTGCTAATTCGTAAAGCTTTAATAATTTATCTTTTAATTTATCTTCCATAATCTGTTCGGGTTTTGCTTCCTACGTCAGCAACAGCTTTTTTATCAGCAGGTAACAACGTTTATAAAAAATTGCTTTTGGTTCTTGCTTAATTCGTTGGTGGTTGCTTCTTTGCCAACATCTGAAAATAATTCTGATTTTCCTCGTTGTCAAACTCGCAACATTTCATAAACAATCCGTTCTAAACAATTGCACTATCTTTACGCACTCAAACGTGTTAGAGTGCAACTGTTAAGAACACCGTGTATAAAAAATAAAAATCAAAAGTTTATTAATTGTTTGCAAACTTTTTGATGTGGTTCAAGGTATTTCTTTAAAAGTGGTATATCCGCTTCTTTAAAGATTTTCACATAGTGAGCATTACACCTTCCTTTTCTTTGAAGTATCGTAAATAAATCAAGTCTATAAGTTTTATCATCATTTTGTATTACATCAAACCTATAAACTAAATTTAAGTCTACATCATAACCTTTCATATCTTCATAAAAATCTTTAAAGGTTTCGTATTCTTCTTCATACGTTCCAGATCCATAATAAGGCTTGTCATTACTTGCTAATTCTTTTAAATTCATTTGTCTTTATTTATTAAGTTAATTTCTAAATCTTCTTTTAATTTTTACATTTCATACACAATTCCGTTAGGGCAAATACTACGATAGTGCATTTTCATAAACATTTCCCTTAACCTCATATTCAAAGTCGTTTAATTCGAGCCATAAATCAACTGAACAAGTCATATCTTGTTTACTACTATTATCTAAATGCCAACTTCCCGTTGGTTGATTCCAAAAAACTTGCATTTTAGATTGTAAAAGACCTTCATCTGTTTCAGTCCAATCACTTAAAATATCGCCTTCAAATATTTCAATTCCGTTTTTGTCTTTAAAACCAGTCCACTCTAAAGGTGTAATTCTTGCGTGTGAAAAGTCATAATGTGCAGGTTTTCTAAAACACATCTTTTTTAAATAACTATCCCAAAATCTAAATTTATGCTCTCTCTTTTCCATTTGTCTTTTTATTAAAATATCTTCTTAAAATGTAGCTTCTTGCAATGCTAATTAAAGTAAAATATAAAGTGATTATTAAATTTTTTCCTGTACTACTTTCAATCCCTAAAATTGGAAATATGATAAATAAAGAGAGTAAAGAAATTAAGTAGCCAATTGCTACGTTGCTCACACTCTCTATAAATGATTGTTTTTTTGTTTGCATATTTTTAGTTCAACTACCGTACTTGCCCTAACACCTTATAAAATTAAAAGCGGTGTTTTAGGTCTTTTTTTTTTAGTTGTTAATATTTACTTTAATTTGTACTTACTGATTAATTTTCACTTTTAAATCCGCTTCAAATCTTATAAATGAAACGTTACCAAAAAGTAAAAAGGCGATCACTCAATCGGCTGTAACTTCATTTGCTTTGCCCAATCTTTTTGGAAGAATAAATCACTTTGTTCAATTGCCTTATCCGTTAATTCTCCTAAAGTATCTGCATAAACATAAGCAACATAACAATGACCTTGTGAACTACTCCAAGAACTTGGCTCCAAACTATTACCAGAAGTTTTTATATCTGAGCAAACAGGTATATTAATTTGTGCTAAAAAACCATCACAACCATTTCTATACATCATTCCAGAAATACCTCCGTCTGAAATTTCTTGAGCAATAGATTTATGTACTTCTTCATTATCTATCCATCCTAAAGTTTTACATATTTTAGAATATTCCAAACATTCAAAGTCCTCTAAAACTTCATTTTTTCCATCATTTAATACTTCAAAAGCTATTAAGCAAAAGTTGTTAAATAATAATCCTTTACTACTTTCAATTTTTTTAGTTAAATACTTATTCATCTTTTTTAATTTTAATTATTATCTGTATGTATTTGGTTTTTATCAAAACCACGCCTTTTTTCCATTTGGTAACAACGTACAAAGAAAAAAGCTAATTAATTGCTTACTTATACATTTCGCTTATTTTGTTACTTCTGAAATTCTTACGAATTTCCTCGCACACAAAACCGCTTCATTCCTTGTGCTGAACCGTTGCTATAAAACACCACTATCATATAATGTTTTCCAACCCTTTTTAGTTAAAGTAGTTCCTTCAATAGTTTCATTATTTAAATCAATTTCTATAAAATCTTGTAAAATCATTTCACTTATTATATGGTCACTTATGCAAGTAAATAAAGCGTCTTTTTCTTTTATCATTTTTAACAGCCTTGCTACAATATTATTTGATTCCTCTTCACTAACTGCATCTAAATTATAACCTGTTACTTTTCCCATATTTAAAAAAATCTTTTATTATTAATACTTACTAACATCAACTCCTTGTATAATTAAAGAGCTGAATTACTCTTCCGGATCTTTATAATAATTTAAATCCTCAAACTGAACCTTATAACCATCTATTATTACTTGATCTTCATCATCAAATTCAACCAGAGTATTTACATTTAACTGAACAATTTTATACCTGCTTTTATCACTACGAAATTTTATATCAAAATTAAATTCAGAAAATTCTTTTTGAATCATTTCTAAAATTGGTTCTTCTTTAATGCAGAATATTATTCTTGTGTGGGTATTTTTCATCGGCTTATAATCATTTTAATTAATACATCCTACTACTTACACAACCATATTAATAAAAACAGTATTTCTAATAATAAAAAAATTAAGCTACAAGATGCTAAGTCTATTTTTAGGGCTTTCATATTAATTGTTATTTATCGTCATTGCCTCTAAAGGGCTAACTGGTACATATACCATTTTATTAACAAACCATGTTCTAAGATCATCTAAACTCATACCGTCATATGTATAATATATACCTGAATCAAAGAAACCTGTTTTAATACTTTTTAAAAAAAATAATTTTCCTAAAACGATTTGGTTTTTTTTTATTGTAAATTCTTCTGGCGTTGCTTCTCTTAGTGATATTGTTACTGTTGTATTTCCCATGATATATGTATTAAAAAGGTAAGTCTTCTTTATTTTTCTCGATATTATTAATTATATCTAAATCAGGTAAAGGTGTTAATGGTTGTGATTTTTCTGTTTTAATGAAAAAACACTCTTGCGTTTTTTCATTCATGTTTTTTATAATTCTACCATCTTTTACACCTGCTTCTACTGGGTTAAAAACATAATTATTAAGTTTACAAAAAGCTTTAACCGATTTTTTAAAATTGTTAGCAGACTTTTTACCTCCAGATGTTTTTTTATAGTCTTCAAAAGCGTCTCCTCGGCTTATTAATTTATCTAAATTTTGGTTATCTTTAGAGAAGTAAACATTAGCCCAGCCTCTAAAAGCATCACCCATTTCTGCCATTAAGTTCCTTTTATTAACGTTATCCATTGGGGGGTCTATCTTTTCATCAGAGCTTAAATAAAATGAAACTGCCTGAGCGCAAAAAACATAAAAATCCAAATATTCATCTTCTGTAAAATCGTTAAACAAGTCTTTACCGTTAAAATCATCAGAAACTCTTCTGGTTTGTTTGTATTCATTGTCTTTATTATGGTGGTAATAATCAGAGTTTACCGTAAACAATATTCTTCTGGATGAAGATGGATCTAAATTCATTGGTGGAAAATTAGAGGTCCCACATAATTTAGGTGAATCTTCAAAATTGATAGTGAATCCCTTTGAACCTTTAGGATTTACTTTCATTTTACCTGTGATTTCTGAAAAGAATTGTTGAAAAGGGAAATATTGATTCATATCATCAATAAAAACATAATCTGTTTCTTTAGTTACACCATCCATTAAAAAATCTGAATCAACAGCTTTTTTACTTCTTCCTGGTATAAAAAACTGCTCTTTCATTATTTTCTCTAAATAATCATACATTAATGATTTTCCAGAACCACCATGGCTTTCTCCTATATCTGACAATTTATTATCGATACCAAACACAAACCACGCCTTACTTTTTACTTTGTATTTATGCAACAAGTAACCTATTGCATAAATTTTATTTATTAAATGCTGTTTTTGTTCTAGAATTTCATCTGCAGATAGTCGTGGACCAGCTATGTTAAATTGGTTTTCGGAAAAATATTTAGCTGCTTCTAGTTCTTCATTTGGTTTAAATGATGCTTCTAATTCTTTTTGCCAGTGAATTCTGCTTGCGTTTATTAGGTAATTAAAATATTTATTGTCTTTTTTTATTATTTCTATATCTAAATCACCATCTATATCTTTACCGATTTTAAATTGAGGTGTTTTAAAGGCTTCTTCAAATTGTCTTTCAGTGGTTTTATTAGGAAAATCTATTACTTTTTCATCAATAACCATTTTATCAACTACTCCTTTTTTATGAACTTTTATTGATGCAGCTTTAATTTCGACAACATTTTTTTTAAAAAACCAGTATTGAGTATTTGCGTCAGCATCTTGAAAGTCTATCTCTAAAACTGGCAGTTTAGAAAGCATCGCTTCTTTTAAATAAGGTGTTTTCTTAACCATATTTCTTAAAGGAATAGGCATTTGTCTTTCTTCTAAAAAATTATTTACAAAATTTTCTATTTTATTTGGCGAAGTTCTTTTAACAATATTTCCATCTACAAAAATGTAACAGTACTCATCTTTTTCAAAAGGAGTTTCCATTCTGTAAAAACCTTGATGTTTTAAAAAATGTTCGGCATGCACAATATTGTATACATATTTCATTCCTTTATCGGTAGCAACTTCATCCCAAAACTTCATTGGTAATGCGTTTGCTATTAGTTTTTTAAAGGCAGTTTTTATAATACCAGGTCTTTGTGAGTTGTATTTGAGATTTACAAAATCTAAAAAATCTTTCTTAGGGTTTCCTCGCCAATCTTTAGAATGGGTTAAATAATTTGGCAGCCATATAGTCTTTAATTCTAAATATTGTAACCCTAGTTGCACGCCTTGTTTAACCCCAGTCTTATCAATGTCGGGTAAATTTAAAACTTCATTTGCCATTGATTGTAGCTGTTTAAACAACTCTATTGAAAGATTTGCCGTTTCACTATTTAACCAAACTACATAATAGCCAAAGGAAGCTACATTTAACCCATCTCTATCACCCGAAGCTATAATTATTTTATCTAATTTTAACTCTTCTTTTTTTGGTGGTTTTCCTTCTTCCGCGTGTTTCATTACGCTATCGAAGTGTTTCTGATGCCCATCAATAACATCTTCTAATCCAAAAACATAATCAGTGGGTCTTCCTCCGTTATATCTAAACCTAAACCCTTTATCTGTGCTTTTTGGTTGATATATTTTCTGCCAATCACCAAAATCATATACAAAAATCGGATAATCGTCTGTGCTTTCAGTTACAACCACCTCGTTAGACTTGGTTACATAGCTCATTTTTTTAACAGATTTAAGCTTAAATCTTTTAGCGTGGCCATTAGTAACTTCTGGTCCTATAATTTTTAAATCACTATCCGAAATTTCTGTATTATACTCAAAACTATAAGTTCCGGGTGTTTCATTAGTGGTTTTTGGTCTTTTAGAAATTATTGGTTTAGCCGAATGAGTAGTATTCTTGTACTCAATATTGTATAAATTAGCCAACTTCTTACAAGCTTCTCCAAAGGTTAAATTATCCTCAACCATACAAACGCCAATAGCATTTTTAGGCTTATCCCATTGCCCAAAATCCATTACAAGCCAAATACCTTTATCTGTTTGTTTTAATGAAGCAGATGCTGTTTTTTCATTACCTCTTATTTTAAATTTTTTTGATGAAGTTTCTGATATTGAAGCAGCATCCGGGTAGTAATCTTTTATAATAGCTAAACCACCTTCTGTTTGATGTAGTATTGCATCTGCGAACGGAAACTCTTTCATAGTGTTATTGTTGTTTGTAAATGATAGCCTATATTTTTTAGCTTTTTTAAAGCCTCTTGGGTTCTTTTCGGGTAGTTTTCAGTATTAAAATTATCAGGTATCTTTACTAATTTATCTTCTACCGATACATTAAAATGAACACTAACTATTTTTACTGTTTTATCAATTTTTAACATAATTTTTCTTCGTGATAAAATGAATATGAAGCTGATAACTTTGCTAAGGGATGTTTTTTACATCCTACTTTTTTTAACCTTTTTATAATTCTATCGGTTAAATTATTAATAGAGAAATTTAAGGGTACTTCTACAATTTTAAAAGTTTTAAAAACTGTTTTTCTACAAACAGAACACTGCTGAGTAACCTTTAAATGTTTAATTGTTTTCGGTTTTTTTAAGGTGTTGTTCATAATAATCTTGTACCGTTTTAATTTTGTTAATTGTAGTTTTTGATTGCTTAGTATTTAAAATTTCATGTAAATACCTATCTGCTTTTCTTTTTATATCTAAAGGAATAATATTATACAACTGTCCTTTTTGAGACAAGCACAACTCCATCTGTAAGCTTAATTTCATTTGCTCTATCTGTATCAAACTGAAGCAATGCGTTTGCGTTTTCAGATTCAACCCTAGCTCTAAGTTCTTCAATTTTTCCATTGTAAAATTTCATTAAACTGTTATACTGCTCTTCATTGTATTCATCTGTATTTTTTTTCGCTATTAAAGCGGTTTTTTGTTTGTAAAACCTTGCTAAATAACTAAGTGTTTGCTGTAAATTCATTAGGATACTATTTTATGATTTAAAGAAAGTTTTAGCAACTGCATTTTGTTAGTCACCCCAACTGCTTTAAAAAGGTTTGACTTATGAAAATCGAATGTTTTATGTGAAATGCCTAAAAATGAAGCAATAGCTTTATCCGGCTCATTGCTACCTATTAAATCGATAATTATTAATTGGCGGGGCGTTAAAACATGATTATTAATATTTATGTTTTTAGAGTTCCATAATAAAGAAGGGCAGTTTTGATGGTCTCTAAAATTTTCTGAAGTAGATAATTTACCATTACATATATCAGGCGTGCTATCTAACTCACCATACATATAGTAAGTATATAATTCTACCTGATGATTTAATTTATCGGTTACATTGCTTAAAAAATCAACGGCTTTTAAGTCAGCTAAATAAGCTGTTTTTAAAAGATTAAAAAATTGAATAGGTAAATCCGAAAAATACCTTGTAGATCCGTTACGAATCCATAATACTTGTTTTGTTTCCCTTACTCCCACAAATTCGATATTATTATCGTTTGGCATTACACCTGCTATTTGTGGATTTCTACTAAAAGTTGTAATTTTGCTATTGTTAATCATTGGTTTAAGATTTAGTGATTAATTAATTAAGAATCCGTAGTTGTAGCTGCGGATTTTTTTGTTTGTATACCTGTAGTAATTGCGTTTTTAATTTTATGCTTTAAATAAGGTGATCTATCTAATACACCTTCGTTAACTGCTGCGTATGCTTGTACGATAGTTAATAGTTCGTTGTGGCTTTTTATTAAATCAGTCATAATTATTCGGTTAAAATATTTTTACGAGCTAAAGCAGTTCTTTTTGCTTTTTTAACCATTTGCCAAATAACTTTTTCTATAACTTGATGATGAACACCATTCATTACATTTCTTATTTGACCATTAGAATAAGGTTTGTTCATTTTGTTTAAAAGACCTTTTTTAACAAGCTCTTTTTGCACCAAAGAAGTATATCTGTGGCCTAAAATGTTTTTTATTTCTGTTTTTTCATCGTCAGTAATCATACAAATACCCTATTTTTTTATTAATTATTTTGTGTTACTTTAGTTACGTAGTTGTTACGCAAATATAGAGAATAAAATCACAGTTAACCAAACTTATAGTGAATAAAATCACAAACATTAAAGAAAGAATAAAGGAATTCGCCGAAAACACTGGAGAAAATAAAGAGTTATTTTTTGAGAAAATAGGTGCTACTTCATCAAATTTTAGAGGTAAAAAACTAAATACAGGAGTTAATGCAGACTTAATTGAGAAAATAGTCACACTATATCCTGATGTAAATTTACATTGGTTAATCACTGGCGAGAAAAAAGAAACTAAAGAAATTCCCCAAAACATTGCAATGGAAAAACCAAGTAATTATGGAAATAGCTATAGAGATAAGTACTTTGAAGTGCTTGAAGAAAATAGAGTCTTGAGTAAAAAAGTTATTAGTTTACTAGAATCTAATAACAATTTAAAAAAAGATACTGGAATTGTTTATAAGTAAAAATTAAAAAGAAATTATGAAAAAAATATTACTATCACTCCTATTATTAACAGCAACTATATCTTTTTCTCAGATAAAAAGAGTTAAAACAGCAAAACCTATAAAAATAGGTGCTGCAGGTACAGTTGTTTGCGAAAAATTAAACAACACATATATATTTACATTTCAGGATATAAATTATACCCATATAGATGAATATAAAAGTTTTCAGTTTGATGATATAGACAATGCGTTTGATAATTTTTATGATATTTTAATGGAAGGTTTTAAAAACCTACCAGAAGAAGATATAGAATTAAAATTACCTAATAAAATAGTTACTTTAAAGTATATGAAAACGTTTGGGGTAACCAACTTAACTATTATAACTAGTGATGACAATGGAATATCTGGGCGGTCTGAATTCATCACAAAAAGGAGAGCTATGAAAATATTTGGTAAAAAGAAAAAAAGAAAATGATTGATGATAAAAACATCAAAGAACGAATTTTAGAATTTGCAAAAACACAAGAACGTTTTAAAAGAGATTTCTTTAATAAAACAGGTTTAAAATACAGCAACTACACTGGTATAAATAAAAATACAGATGTTTCTGCAAAATCTTTAGCAATTATTTTAAAACACTATCCTAACGCCAATATTAATTGGATTATAACAGGCAAAAACAGTTTATAAACACAATACCTTTATTTATAATAAGATGCTTAACCTTTTATAAATAAAGGTTTTTTTAAAGTATTTCACGTGTCAAAAACTCGCCATTACAATAACCGTTTAACAAAAAAACTACTGTAACTACATGATAATCGATAGTAATTATTTTAAAAAACAGGTATTATAAAATCTGCTCTTCGCTACAAAACTCAAACTTAACGGTTTGAGTTTTTTTTATTTCTAAATTTCAGTATACATTTTATAATGTGGCCCCACTTTAGCAACTTCAAACTCCTCTCCAACAATAGTAAAATTTAGTTTTTCATAAAACATTACTGCTTCTTCTCGGGCATTACACCATAAAATAAATACTTTTTTTTGTTTTAAAATTACTTTAGCTTCTTTTATTATTTGTTTACCAAATCCTTTTCCTCTTCCTTTTTCTGAAGTTGCCATTCCTCTTAATTGATATTGTGCTTGCTCTAAACCGCTCATTTTATTTTTAATAAAAGTAGCAATCCCCACTAACTCTCCCGAATGATAAGCACCTAAATGAAAAGTGTCTGCATCAAAGTCTCCAATAAATTTAAATGGTAAATCTATTCCGTTACGTAAAATATTTTTTCTTATCAAATATGTTTTTTCAGCTGAAATTTCTTTAATTATCATATTTTATCCTATAAATCTTCAAAATTAGTTTTCTTCTAAAGAATACATAATTTTACTAAAAAACGAAATTCATTCTCAATAATTTAATTTATGTGTAGTAATTTAGCTTTTTATTTCTTTTAAACTATATCTTTAATCAAAAATGAATATTAATTTTAAACCTATTAATAAGAAGAACATACTAATAATTCTTCCTCTTTTAAGAAAGTTAAACACTACTACGCCTGACGATATTTTAAAAGAACGTATTATAGAAATGGCTACTTATAATACTTACGAGTGTGTTGGTATTTTTGACAACGATAAATTAATAGGTATTTGTGGACTTTGGTATTCGACTCGTCATTATATTGGAAAAAGTGTAGAACCTGATCATGTTATCATAGATGATACATATCGTGGTAAAAACTTAGGGAAACAGTTTTTTTCATGGATTTATGAATATACAAAAGCAAAAGGTTGTGAAGTTGCTGAATTAAATACTTATACAGGTAATCGGAAGTCGCACAAATTTTATTGTAATGAAGGATTTGATATCTATGGATTTCATTTTGTGAAAGTTATGCGAGAAGATCAAAAATTTTATTAATTTTATTCAAAATACTATTGTAAATACTAGAAAACATCTTATATTTGCAACCGCTTTACAACATAATTAATTTTATTAGAAAGCAACTGCAAGAAATTGCAAAATTCTTTACCAATGCGAAAGTAGCTCAGTTGGTAGAGCGTCAGCCTTCCAAGCTGAATGTCGCCAGTTCGAACCTGGTCTTTCGCTCTTAGTCTTTAGAAGATAGACTTTAATAATCTTTATTTACCAATGCGAAAGTAGCTCAGTTGGTAGAGCGTCAGCCTTCCAAGCTGAATGTCGCCAGTTCGAACCTGGTCTTTCGC